>NZ_JAWSTH010000160.1:0-9518 GCF_033542075.1 Conexibacter stalactiti | reverse complement strand
GCCGCGGCCGCCGGAGGGGTCGCCCGCGCCGCCGGCCGGCGTCGCGGCGCGCGCGCGACGGTCGGCGGCGACGAACCAGCGCGCGACGGGATCGTCGGCGGTCGGCCGCCGCGCCCCGCACGCGACGCAGTAGCGCTGCCGCTCGTCGAGCGGGGATTGGCAGTGGTCGCAGACCTCCCACGCGGCGTCGAGTCGCGGCAGCGGCGTGGTGGGAGGCAGTCCGTCGGTCCAGGTCATCGGTGCTGCCTCCTCATTCGAAGATCGTCGGAAGGGCGTGGACGGTCGCGGTGCGGCGGGGCGCGGGGCCGCTGAGCGGGATCCGCACGGCTGTCTCGTCGCCCGCGCCCAGCTCGGCGACGGCGGCCTTGCCGGCGGCGACGTAGCGGTGCCGGTCGCGCACGAGCGCGTAGACCTGCACGTCTCTCTGCGGCACGTCGGAGGCGTTGGCGACGACGACGCGCGCGACGCTGCTCCGTGCGCCGCGCGCGCCCCCTCCGTCGCCCCCATCCCTCGCCGGCGCGACCACGATGCGCGGCAGCGAGGAGGCTTTGCTGATCGGCGTTCGCGGCGTCGCGCCGACGACCGCGAACGGCCGGCCGGCGGGCACGCCGCGGCGCCCGGCGGTGAAGACCCAGGTCGTGTTGCCGCCGGCCGGGAGCGCCGGCACGTGCGTCTGGAACCAGGCGTGGCGTCTGCCGTTGAGCAGCACGCGGCGGCCGTCGCGCGTCCGCACGCCGACGGCGATCGGCACGTCGGTCAGCGGCGTGCGCGCGCGGCTGCGCAGCTCGACGACGAGCGCGTCGAAGCGTCTTCCGCGCACGACCGCGACACGCGCGACGCGCACGCCCGGCTGGGCGCCGCGCACCCGCTGCGGCTCGCGGCTGCTCAGCTCGCGCGTCGCGCTCAACTGCGCGCGCGCGTTCTTCTGCTGCGTCGAGACGCAGCCGCTCGCCGCGACAGCCGCGCCCGCCGCCAGCAGCACGACGCCGACCCGCCGCGACGTCGCCGCGCCCGCCGCCCGCGCCGCGCCCGCGACGCGCTGCCGCTCAGCCGAAGCCGCCACTGACGTACTCCGCCGTGCGCTGCTCGCGCGGTGAACCGAAGACCTGGTCGGCCGGCCCGTACTCGACCAGCTCGCCGAGGTACATGAACGCCACGTAGTCGGCGATCCGGTAGGCCTGCTGCAGGTTGTGCGTGACGATCACGACCGCGACCTGCTCGCGCAGCTGCACGATCAGGTCCTCGATCACCTGGGTCGACTGCGGGTCGAGCGCCGAGCAGGGCTCGTCGAGCAGCAGCACCTCGGGATCGGCCGCGAGCGCGCGGGCGATGCAGAGTCGCTGCTGCTGGCCGCCGGAGAGCCGCAGCGCCGGGTGCGAGAGGTCGCCCTTGACCTCGTCGTAGAGGCCGGCGCGCTCCAAGGCGCTCGCGACCGCGCCGTGCAGGACGCGCTTCTTCGGCCGCCGCGACGCCTGCTCGCGCAGCACGTAGGCGACGTTGTCGAAGACGCTCATCGGGAACGGGTTCGGCTGCTGGAAGACCATCGTCACGCGCCGCCGCAGCGCGGTCGGCTCCAGCGTCGCGGTGTCGACCCCGTCGAGCGTGATGCGACCCTTCATCGACGCCGTCTTGGTCAGCTCGGTGAGGCGGTTGAGCGAGCGCAGCAGCGTCGTCTTGCCGCAGCCCGAGGGCCCGATCAGGGCCAGCACCTCGCCCTGCCGGATCGGCAGCGAGACGGTGTCGACGGCGAGCTTCGGGCCGTAGGCGATCGACAGCTGATCGACGTTCATCCGCTCGACCGCCAGCGGCGAGGCGCCGACACGGCGGCGCGGGGCGCTGACGAAGCCGTTGGCGGCCTCGCCGCCGACGACGGTCGCCGGCTGCTCGCCGGTCAGCGGCAGTCGCCGCACCGGCGGCGGGTGCAGGAACCTCATCTCCAACGCCTCCCTCGGCGTGCCGCGACGTCGACCGCCACGTTCAACAGCAGGACCATCGACAGCAATACGAAGCCGGCCGCGTAGGCCTTCGTCGGCTGGTTCGCCTCGCCGGTCGGGGCGTTGGCGTAGACGAAGCTCGTCAGCGTGCTGCCGGTGCCGCGCAGCTCCGACAGCAGCGGCACGTCACCGGCCGGGTTGAAGCGCAGCGTCGCGCCGAGCAGCAGCACGATGATCGCGGTGTCGCCGATGATCCGCCCGACCCCGAGCATCGCGCCGGTCACGACCGAAGGCCGCGCCGCCGGCAGCAGCACGCGCCGCGTCGTCGTCAGCTTCGTCTTGCCGACCGCGTAGGAGGCCTCGCGCACGTGGCCGGGGATCGCCTGCAGCCCCTCGCGCACGTTCGCGACGACCAGCGGCAGCGCCACCAGCGACAGCATCGCCGCCGCGGCGAAGAACGAGCGGCCGTAGACGACGCCGTCGTTGGTGCGGCTGAAGAGCGCCAGCGCCCCCTGCTCGAACAGCAGCGTGCCGAACAGCGCGAAGACGATCGACGGCGTGCCGGCGAGCATCTCGACGGTCGACTCTGTCGCGCGCGCGAGCGCCGACGGGCGGCCGTACTCGCTCAGCCAGACGGCGATCGCGAGGCCGAGCGGGAAGGCGATCGCCATCGCCATCGCGGCGACGACGATCGTCCCCAGCAACGGGTCGAGGAAGCCGCCGGTCTCGCTCTCGGAGAAGCCGGCGGCCGGCGAGGTGACGAACAGCGCGGGGCGGATGAAGCGCAGCCCCTGGACCATCATGTAGAGCACGATCGCGGCGGTCACGATCAGGAAGCCGATCCCCAGCGTCCACGCGAACGCGAGCCCGATGCGGTCGCTCAGCCGCCACGAGGCGCTCGAGTCGCGCGCCGAGCGGCGCTGGGCGGGCTCGGTCGGCGGCGGGACCGGGGCGGCCGGCGGGGCGGCGGCGCTCATGCGCGCACCCCGTACTTCTTCATCGGCTGCTTCACGGCCCAGCCGACGAGCGACAGCATCAGCGCCGAGAACAGCAGGACCGCGGCCATCGCGAAGATCGTGTGGCGCATCGCCGGCGCCGTCAGCTCCTCGGAGGTCTGCAGGATCGTCGCGGCGAGCGGGCGCGTCGGCTCGACGAAGAAGATCAGCCCGTCGGCGGGGTTGGGCGCGAACGCGACGCCGCCGGTCACCATCGCCAGCATCACCGCCTCGCCGAGCGCCCGCGCGGTTGCCAGCACGGTCCCGGCGACGAGCGCCGGGCGGGCGGTGCGCACGCCGATCTTCCAGAAGGTCCGCCAGCGGTTGATGCCGAGGCCGAGCGAGCCCTCCAGCCAGCCGCGCGGCACCGCGCGCAGGCCGTCGGAGAAGACGGCGACCATCAGCGGCGCGATCATCACGCTGAGGATCAGCACGCCCGCGAGCAGGCTGTAGCCGCTCAGCGAGACGATGTAGGAGACCGAGCGTCGCTGCTCGTCGGTGATGACGTGCTCGCCGATGAACGGCACGACGACGAGCACGCCGACGAGGCCGAAGATCACCGACGGCACGCTCGCCAGCAGGCGCACGACCGGTTCGAGGATCGCGCGCACCCAGTCGGGCGCGAACTCGACGACGAAGACGGCGACGAACAGCGCGGCTATGAAGCTGAGCACGACGGCGCCGCCGGTGATCAGGACCGTCCCCCAGATGATCGGCCAGGCGTGGAAGGTGTAGACCGGCTCGGCGCGGTTGGCCTCGGCGGTGAAGATCGCCTGGACCTGCGCGTCGACGTTGCCGTCGTCGGCGAACCAGGAGAGGCCGTTGTGGCTGAACGACGGCCACGCCTCCTTGAAGACGAAGACGACGATCAGCAGCACGAACAGCAGCACGGCACAGACCAGCGCGCCGAGCACGAGCTCGGCGCGCTGGTCCGGCAGGAGACGGCGCGCAGGGCGTGCCTCTCGGGCCATCGAGCGTCTACTTCTTTCTCGGCGGCTTCTTCGCGTTGAACGCGGGCACCGCGCCCGCCTTGTCGATCACTCTGCCGGCGGCGTAGCTGGTGCGGACCCAGTCGCCGAACGCGGTCGCGAGTCTGTTCGGTCTTCTCGCCGGCAGCACGAGCCAGGCGTAGCGCGAGAGCGGGTATCTGAGCGTCTTGATCGCGGTCGCATCGCACGGCTGGCCGTTCAGTCTCAGCCGCTTGACGCCGTTGGACGGCTTGGAGTTGGCGAGGCCGACGTAGCCGATCCCGGCCTGGTTTCTGGAGACGGCGACGGAGACCTCGCCGTCCTTGTCGAGCGCCGTCACGTTGGTCGCCTGCGTCTGCCCTTCGAGCACGGCGCTCTGGAAGAACGTGTAGAGGCCGGCGGTCGAGAAGCGGCCGAAGGCGGAGATCGGCGCCGACACGTTGGAGCCGAGCGCCGACCACTCGGTGACGGTCCCGAGGAAGACGTCTCTGACCTGCGCGATCGTCAGGGCGCTGACGCTGTTGGAGGGGTTGACCGCGACGCAGAGCCCGTCGAGGAAGAGCTTCGAGTAGCTCAGCCCGGAGTCGGAGGCGACCGGCGGGCGGGTCTGGATCGCGAACTGGCTCTTGCCGGTCTGCACGTCCTTGGCGCCCGCGTTGCCGTTGTTCGCCGTGAAGACGAATCTGACCGACGGCGCGACCTTTCTGTACTCCTTGAAGAGCGCCTCCAGGTACGGGACGCTCGCGCTCGACCCCGAGCCGAAGAGCGTCGCGGCGTTCGCCGCCGTCGGCCCCGCGACGAGCGTCGCGGCCGAAGCCGCCAACGCTCCCACGAGCCCTGCTCTGCTGATCCGCATGCAACCCCTTTTCTGTCTTGATTCCTATTAAATACGACCGGTTTTGCCGACATTAGCAATAGGACGGTTTGCGGATCAAGTTTTGGGGTAAATAGGTCGGGTTCGCTCTCCTATGGTGTTTCTTGGTTGCGAGGTGCCAGCGCGCGAACGCGCCAGCGCCGCTCTTCCCACCATCCGCGCCTTCGCCAGGCGCCGACGTCGAGGCCGCGACGGCGTTCGAGCCGCGCGTGCGCCGGAACGCCGGGGTCGTAGAGGACGAGCACGGGGTCGCCGGCGCGCAGCGCCTCCAGCGGCCGGGCGATCTGCATCGGCGCTTCGAGCTCGCGGCCGTCGCGCGTCGTGAAGCGGACGACGGCCCGGCGTGGCGGTCGGCCGCCGGACTGGCTCCTGATCTCGATCACGATGCCGTGCGCCCGCTGCACGCGGCGGCGGAAGAGGAACAGCATGGGGGCCTCTCGGGTCGATTGCGGTCGGGAGGCCGGAGCGGGCTGGGCGGGAGTTTCGCCCCGCTCAGCGCGGCTTGGCGGTGAAGCTCGTCGTGCCGTTGCAGACGTAGATGTACGAGTGGTAGATGTCGATCCCGGGGCGCAGGTAGGAGAAGTTGACGGCCAGTCTGCCGCTGATCGTGCCGCCCGCCTTGCCGCTCGTGGTGACGGTGTAGTTCTTCGTCGCCTTGATGCCCTGGTTCATCGCGGCCGGCTGGAGCGCTCTCGCCTTCACCGTCTTGCCGAGCGCGAAGGCGCCGGGCGGCTGGAACAGCTCGGCGCCCGCGGCCGTCTGGCCGCTGCCGCTCGTCTCGACGCACGAGGTCGGGACGCCGGTGTTGATTCTGCTGAGCTTGCCGCCGCTCAGCTCGAAGCGGATCGTGTTGCCGCCCTTGGTCTTGCCGCTGTAGGAGGTCGCGGTGGCGCCGTCGGCGGAGGCGGCGAGCAGCAGCGCCGCTGCGGCGGAGATCGTCAGGAGCTTGTGCATGGACAGAGGATCGGCCGCGCGCGACCCTGTCGCATCGGGGCGACCCCTCGAAAATCCCCCAGGATCGGCCTCAGGGGAGTGCAGCTCCGCGCAGCTCCGCGACCAGCTCCTCCAGCGAGCCGACGACGCGGCCGCCGGAGACCTCGATCGTGGTCTCGACCTGGAGGTTGACCGCCATCTCCTCCTCGCCCGCGTGGCGCACATCGCTGCGCAGGCCGAAGCAGCGCACGCCGACGCCGGCCGCGTAACCGATCTCGGTCGCGGTGCCGGAGTCGACCTCCTGGCCGTCGAGCCATGCGACCAGCAGCGGGGCGCTGCGGATCAGCTCGAGGTTCTTGCGCCCGGTCGCCAGCCACAGCGCCCGCAGCGTCCCCGCCGCGCGCGCCCGCTCGATCTCGGCCGGCTCGGTGTGCGCCCACGGGTCGAGTGGCTCGACCACCCGCGCGAGCGCCGGCAGGTAGACGGCGCGGTAGTAGTGGGCACCGGCCTCGTTGAAGCCGAGCGGGCTGGCGACGTAGCAGCGGGGAAGGGGAGCCACGCCCGCAGCCTACGCGCGCCGGCGGCCGCCCCGTCGCGCGCAGCTCGTCCCGGCTCAGCTCGCTGCCGCCGCCTCGTCCTCCGCCACCTGGCGGTTCCACTCGGCCTTCTCGGCGCGCCAGTCCTCGTCGGTGCGGGTCAGCTTCCAGTACCCCGACGCCGACAGCGCCTCCTTCGCGATCCCGCGCTCGACGACGAGGTGCCTGCGCACCGCGCGCACCGCGCCGGCCTCGCCGTGCACGAACGCGTGCACGCGCCCGGCCGGGAAGTCCAGCGCACGCAGCGCCGCGAGCAGCGTCTCCTCGCCGTGCGAGGCGTCGTGCACCCATGTCACGTCCAGCTCGCCGGCACTCTCCAGCGACTGCTCCTCCGCCGGTCCGTCGACCTGCACGACGACCCGCGCGCGCACGCTCGCGGGCACGCGCGCGAGGGACGCGGCGATCGCTGGGATCACGCTCGCGTCGCCGACGAAGAGGTGCCAGTCGGCCTCCGCGTCGGGCGCGTAGCCGCCACCGGGGCCGAGCAGCTGGAGCGGATCGCCGACCTTCGCGCCGGCTGCCCATGGGCCGGCCAGGCCCTCATCGCCGTGGACGACGAAGTCGAGCGTCAGCAGCTTGCGCGCGGGATCGAAGGCGCGCACGGTGTAGGTGCGCATCCGCGGCCACTGCTCGCGCGGCAGCGTCGCCTTCACCTGCTCGGGGTCGAACGGGGTGGAGTACGGCGCGCCGGCGGGCGGCAGCACCAGCTTGACGTAGTGGTCGGTGTAGTCGCCGACGGCGAAGCCGTCGAGGTCGTCGCCGCCGACGACGATCCGCAGCATGCCGGGCGTCAGCGGCTCGATCGAGACGACGTGGGTCAGCAGCGTTCTGCGCGCCGGCTTCGGCGGACGCTCTGTGGTGACGGGGCTGTCGGCCATCGGATTCCTTGCGGTCGCGCGTGACATGAGGGTGCCCTAAGACATACCAGGCCCACCCTGGTGCGGATTTCACACCGAACTGCCTTGCGCTTCTGCGAACCCGTGCTACATTCACGCGCGTAAGTGCCGGATCACCCGGTTCGGCAGAGAAGTGTCAGCGCTCGTAGTCGTTGCATCCCAGCACCCTCCGCGTTCGCAGCACTAACAACACACCCCGTGGAGGACACGGACATGGCTACAGGAACCGTGAAGTGGTTCAGCGACGAGAAGGGCTTCGGCTTCATCACGCCGGACGACCAGTCGAAGGACCTCTTCGTCCATCACACCGGCATCATCTCTGACGGCTACCGCTCGCTGCCCGAGGGCGCGAAGGTCTCCTACGACTCGGAGCCCGGCCCCAAGGGCCCGAAGGCCGTCAACGTCCAGCAGATCTGAGCGCTGACGCTCACGAATTGCTTCTCCGGGGCCCGCTTGATGCGGGCCTCGGTCGTTTTCGAACCTGTGTCGCAACGTCTTTGCGGCATGATGGACGCATGACAACGCCTCCGTCCACGCGCAGCGTCAAGTTCTCCGACGACGAACGGGGCGGATGGTCCTCCGATCGTCCTCGTCGCGAAGGCGCCGCCAACCGCCCCGCCGACGTCTCGGTCCGCTGCCACGTGCTCGGCCCGACCGATCGCATGCGCTACACGCCCGGCAGCCTCGTGATGATCGTCTCGCCTGACCACGCCGAGCGCGACCGCTTCGCGAAGCGCACGCTGCTGGAGGACCAGGCGGCGGTGCTGTCGCTCGACAAGGTGCACTCGCTGCTGAAGGGCCGTGTGCCCGAGGGCCAGATGGAGGAGCGCGCCTCCCAGCTGCTCGACGCCGCCGCGCGCAAGCGCTTCGAGGCGGGCGAGTCGGTCGTGATCGCCGCCGACGGGCTCGGCTTCGAGGAGCGCGACCACTGGGTGCGGATCGCGCATGCCAATCGCCGCCCGCGTCACCTGGTCCTGATCGAGGTCGCGCGCGACAAGGTCTCCGACGACGAGCGCCCGGCGCTCAACGACCTGCGCCGCAAGCTTGACGCCGGCGAGCTGGGCGACGAGGGCTTCCACACCGCGCTGCGGCTGAGCGGCCCGACGATCGGCGAGCTGAAGCGGATCGTCTTCCGCCCGCCGCCGCGCGACGAGTAGCGCTCCGCCTCAGACGACCGTCACGGGGTGTCTGACGACCGCCCCGAACAGGTAGCCGTTCGTGTTGAACGGCGCCGTCGCCGACTGCGCGTTCCCGCGCCAATCGAGCGCGCGCGCCCGCAGCTCGACCGCGCCGGCCGAGCGCGGCAGCCACGGCACGCTCCAGCGGACCCAGGCGTTGGGCTGGTTGCGACCGTGCAGCAGCGTCCGCCACCAGCGTCTGCCGCCGTCGTCGCTGAACTCGACCGCGCGAATCGGCGCGCCGCTGCCCGACCAGGCGCGGCCGTGCAGCAGCGCCGGGCGCCCGCGCCGGAACTCGGCGCCGAACGGCAGCTCGAAGGCGCTCTTGACCACCTGGTTGGTGATCGGCGGCGAGTCGGCCGGGTAGTCGCCGCCGACGAGCCGGTAGGAGGTCGTGTTCCAGGGTGAGAAGAGCGGCGCGTCGGCGACCTCGATCTGGCCCAGCCACTTGATCGAGGCGATCCCGATCCAGCCGGGCACGATCAGGCGCGCCGGGAAGCCGTGGTCGGGCGGCAGCGGCTGGCCGTTCATCTCGTACGCGATCAGCGCGTCGTCGAGCGCCTTGCCGATCGGCAGCGGCCGCCGCACGCGGCCCTGATCGACGCCGCCGCTGACGACGTTCGCGTCGAGGCCCTGAGGCAGCACGTCGACGGCGCCGCGCTTCAGCCCGGCGCGCTCCAGCACCTCCGCGAGCGGCACCCCGCGCCAGCGCGCGACGCCGACCGCGCCCAGTCTCCACTGCGTCCCGCTCGCGGGCGTGCCCTGCTGGGAGGCGTAGAACGAGCGGCCGTTGCCCGCGCACTCGACGAAGGCCGTCTGCGTGCGCGCCGGCAGCCGCTTCAGGTCGGCGAGGCTGAACTCCGCGACCTCCGGCTGGCCGGGGCGGCGCCGCAGCCCGCTGCCGAAGACGCGCAGTCGCCAGCCCGCGGCGTCGATCGCCGGCGTGGCGGTGTGGTTGCGCACGAAGAAGCGCTCCGCCGGGACCTCGTAGCCCAGCTCGTGCGCGGCCGCCCAGCGCATCTCGGCGTTGGTGCCGAAGGGGTCGAACCACTCCGGCGGCAGAGGCTTGACGATCGGCGTCGCCGCGGCGGGCACGGGCGCGGCCGGCGGCGCGGCCGCGGCCTGCGCGCGGGCGGCCGGTGTC
>NZ_JAWSTH010000159.1:0-9626 GCF_033542075.1 Conexibacter stalactiti | reverse complement strand
AGCGGCGGCGCCTCGCCGAGCACCAGCTCCGCGAGGTCGGCGGCGATCGCGACCGGGCGCGCGCCGCCGTCGGCGCCGGCCTCCTCGGCCTGCGCGCGGGTCGTCGCGCCGCTCAGCACGATCGCGCCGTCGAGGCCGGCGGCGGCGGCGCCGGCGAGGTCGACGTCGAGACGGTCCCCGACGACGAGCGCGCGGCCCTCGCCGAGGCGGTCGAGCGCGGTCGCGAATATCTCCGGCTCCGGCTTGCCGACGGTCGTCGCGTGGCGGCCGGAGGCGTATTCGAGCGCGGCGACGAGCGCGCCGGTGCCCGGCCACATGCCGTCGGGCATCGGGAATGTGCGGTCGCGGCCGGCCGCGACGAAGTCGGCGCCGGCCAGCAGCGCCTGGGTCGCCAGCTTCAGCTCCTCGAAGACGAGGTCGTCGTGGCCGGCGGCGACGACGACCTCGGCGTGCGGCGCCTCCGGCATGCCGTTGACGACGCGCAGGCCGGCGTCGGCGACGTGGCGGAAGATCGCGGGCGTGCCGATCACGTACGCGCTGGCGCGCCTGGCCCCGTGACGCTCGGAGAGGTGGTGCTGGAGCGCGCCGCCGACGGTCACGACCTCCTCCAGCGAGGCGCGGAAGCCGAGCGCCCACAGCTTGCGCACGTACTCCTCTGCGCTGTGGCGGGTGTCGTTGGTGACGAACGCGACGCGCTTGCCGCCCTCGCGCAGCGCCTGCAGCGCGCGCGGGGCGTCGCGGGTCGGCGCGCCGCCGACCCACAGGCAGCCGTCGAGGTCGAGCAGCAGGTGGTCGTAGGCCCGCACGAGCGGGGTGAGGGACGGGGCAGTCTGGGGCACGCGACCTCCCATTATCCTTCTCCGCCGTGCGACGCCTCCTCTTCCCCCCCGCGCTGCTGCTCGCGAGCGCCTGCGCGGCGCTGCTCGGCGGCTGCGGATCCGACAGCCAGACGACGACCACGACGACCGCTTCGGTCTGCACGAGAGTGCCCCAGCCGGAGCTGCGCGGCTCGCTGACGAGGAGAAAGCCGACGGCCGTGCTCTCCTCCGCGCTCACGTGGACGGCGACGGTCGAGACCAACTGCGGCAGCTTCGTGATCACGCTCGACGTCGCCGACTCGCCGAAGACGACGGGCTCGTTCGCGACGCTCGCGCGCGCCGGCTTCTACGACGACCTGCCGTTCCACCGGATCGCCAGAGACTTCGTGATCCAGGGCGGCGACCCGACCGGCGGCGGCGCCGGCGGCCCCGGCTACACGATCACCGAGGCGCCGCCGAGAAGAACGAGATACACCAGAGGCGTCGTCGCGATGGCGAAGACCGCGACCGACCCCGACGGCGCCTCCGGCAGCCAGTTCTTCATCGTCACCGGCGAGGACGCCAACCTGCCGCCGCAGTACGCGCTGCTCGGCGAGGTCACCTCCGGCATGGACGTCGTCGAGCGGATCAACAACCGCCCGCTGGAGTCGTCCGACCCGCAGGGGTCGCCGCCGGTCGACCCGGTCGTGATCGAGAGCGTCACGATCGCGCACGACTGACGAGCGCGGCCGGCGTGCGATGACGCCCGATCCGGTGTAATGCGCCGATGGCGTCCATCAGCACCTTCGACAGCACCAAGACCGACCTTCTCGAGCTGCTCGCCGACGCCCGTCTCGGCGAGGCCCAGCTGCCCGACTTCCAACGCGGCTGGGTGTGGGACGACGACCACATCCGCGACCTGATCGCAAGCGTCTCCCGTTCCTTTCCGATCGGCACCGTGATGCTGCTGGAAAGCGGAGGTGACGTCGCCTTCCGCACCCGCCCGCTCGAAGGGGCGACGCCCGACGGCCGCGAGCCGGAGGTCCTGATCCTCGACGGCCAGCAACGGCTGACCTCGCTCTTCCAGTCGCTCGTCGCGGGCGACCCGGTGAGAACACGCGACGCGAAGGGCAACGCGATCGAGCGCTGGTACTACCTCGACATCCGCAGGTCGCTCTCCAATGTCGTCGACCGCGAAGACGCGGTCATCTCGATCCCGGCCGACCGGCGCGTGCGCACGAACTTCGGCCGCGACGTCCAGCTCGACCTCTCCACCTCGGAGCGGGAGTACGGCGAGCTGATGTTCCCGCTGCGCGCGATCTTCGACCACTACGAGTGGGCCAGCGGCTTCCGCACGCACCACGGCTACGACGCCGAGATGAGCCGGCTGTGGGACGACTTCGAACGCGATGTCGTCCAACGGTTCCGGTCCTACCAGCTGCCGGTCATCCGACTTCACCGGCAGACGCCCAAGGAGGCGGTCTGCCTCGTCTTCGAGAAGGTCAACACCGGCGGCGTCTCGCTGAGCGTCTTCGAGCTGTTGACCGCCTCGTTCGCGGCAGTCGCCGAGCCGGACTTCGAGCTGCGCGCCGACTGGGAGGCGCGCGAGCGGCGCCTGCACGAGCAACGCGTCCTGCGCGACGTCGCCAACACCGACTTCCTCCAGGCGGTGACGCTGCTGGCAACGCTCAGAGCCCGCCGGGAGTACCTCCTCGCCGGCGCTCCTGAGGAACGGGCGCCCGTCGTCACGTGCAAGCGCCGCGACGTCCTGCGACTGTCGCTCGACCAGTACCTCGACTGGGCCGAGCCGCTGACCGTCGGCTTCGAGCGTGCCGCGCGCTTCCTGCACCGTGAGCGGATCTTCGAGACGAAGTTCCTGCCGTACAGCACCCAGCTGGTTCCGTTGGCGGTCGTGCTGACGCTGCTCGGCGACAGCGCGATCGACAGCCCGCGGATCCGTGAGCGGATCGCCCGCTGGTACTGGTGCGGCGTCTTCGGCGAGCTCTACGGCTCCGCGACCGAGACACGCTTCGCACGCGACGTGCCCGACCTGCTCGCGTTCGCGGAGGACGCGGCGGCGGTGCCGCGCACCATCACCGACGCCAACCTCGCCCCCGAACGCCTGCACACCCTGCGCTCGCGCCGCAGCGCCGCGTACAAGGGCATCTACGTGCTGCTGCTGCGCGAAGGAGCACGTGACTTCCGCACCGGCGAGACCTCCAACGACCAGAACTACTTCGAGGAAGCGGTCGACATCCACCACGTCTTCCCGCGCAAGTGGTGCGCTGAGCGGACGCCCGAGGCGGTGCCGCCCTCCTTCTGCGACAGCATCGTCAACAAGACGCCGCTGACGGCACGGACCAATCGAATGATCGGCGGGCGCGCGCCGAGTGACTACCTGACCGCGCTGCGCGAGCGCGACGGCGTCAGCGCCGCGACCGAGGAGAGCACCTTGCTCTCTCACCTGATCGACCCCGAGACGCTCCGCAGCAACGACTTCGAGAGCTTCTTCGAGGCGCGCCAAGCGGCGTTGCTCAACCGGATCGGCGAGGTGATGGGCAAGAGCCTCGTCGCCGAACCGGTCGCCGCCGAGCGCTGACCGTCACCGGTCGCCGTCGCCTTCAGGATTTCGATCGCAGGCTCGCCGGGAGCGGGCCGGCCGTCGTCCCGCGGCCGGCCACGCTCCTCGACGGTCAGCGACCTCTGCGCGCGCCGCCCGCTCTCGCGGCGCGCAGCGTCAGTCTGAAACGGGCGACCGTCGCGTTGCCGAGCGCGTCTCGCGCGGTGACGACGGCGACCGCTCTCACGCTTCTGAGCTGCTTGAGCAGCCGCTTCGCGCGTCTGTTGAGGGCGACCGCCACGACGACGGCTCTGCCCGCGCTGGCGCGGAACGCTCTGCTGCCGAGGACGACGGGCGCCGCGGCGGCGACGGCCTCGCTGGCCGCGCTCGCGCTGACGCCGCTCGCGCTCGCTCTGCCTCTGCCTCTCGTTCTCGTTCTCGCTCTCCCTCTCGCGGCCGGTGCCTGTTGCAGCGCGACCGTGCCGCTCGCGTTCTCCGCGAAAGGGCCCAGTCTGACGCCGACGACGCCGGCGCCGCTGGCGACGACGGTCGCGTTCTGGCGCGGGCCTCTGACGACCGGCCCGCGTCTGTCGCCGCCTGCTCCGCCGCCGCCCGGCCCGCCGCTGCCGCCGCCGGTCGGCGGTCTCGGCACCACGATCGGACCGCTCGGGATCGCGTAGAAGTCGACGACGCGGTTCTGTCTGAGGCCGAGCGCGCAGGTGAACGCGACGATCGTGCAGCCGGCGCCCGCGTCCGGCATGTAGACGCCGTCGGGCAGCACCGTCACGCGGTAGTCGCCGCGCGGCAGCGTCGTCTCGTACGTGCCGTCGGCGCGGGTCGTGACCGCCGGGGCGATCTCCTGCCCCGCCGCGCCGACGATCCGCAGCTGCGCGCCCGCGATCGGCGCGCCGCCGACGCCCCAGACCTTGCCGGAGAGCCGGTGCGCGATCGCGGCGGGGGTCAGCATGAAGCCGACCTCCTTGCTGCCGTGCCGGCCGACGCCGACGATCACGCCGTCGTCGTTGACGTCGAGCGCGTTCGCGTACGACCAGCCGGTCGGCCCCAGCTGCAGCAGCGGCGTCGGCGGCGCGTCCGGGCGCCACAGCCAGGCGTTGCCGAGCTGTCTGTACTCCGCCTGATAGTCCTCGGTGCCGGCCCGGCCGACGACCCAGCCGAGGTTGTTGATCGCGTTGGCGCGCGATCTCGGCTGCTCGGCACCGACGTCGACGTAGCCGGTGCCGTCCCAGATGCGGGCGGAGAACGGGTTACTGTTCGGATCGGCGGTCGTGCGGCCGGCCATCTGCCCGAGGTCGTTGAAGCCCTGGTTGCCGGGGATCAGGTCGTACGTGTCGCTCGCGACGCCGCCGCTGGAGAGGCGCGGGCGGGCGCCCATGTTGATGCCGCCGATCATGATCAACCCGTTCTCGTTGATCTGAACCGCGTGGCCGCCTCTGATCTCCGCCCCTCTGTCCGTTATCACGTCGGGCATCGGCAGCCGCGACCAGCCGCCGCCGGCCGTCAGCGCCGGGAAGCGGTTGTCGTATCTGGCTCTGCCGTCCATCCACGGCGACGGGATGTTCCCGCTGTCGCCCGCCGTGCCGGCGATCGTGCCGGCCTCGTTGATGCCGAAGGCGGCCGAGCCGAATCTGCCGGAGATGTTGAACGCGGTCGGCGAGAGCGCGCTGGTCGTTCTCGTCGCCGTCCAGACCGCGCCGTTGTCGATGCCGATGATCCCCACGATCGTCCCGGCGTCGTTGACGTCGTACGCGCTGCTGCGGTCGGCGCCGTTCAGCGCCAGCTCGATCATCGTGCCGTCCTCCCAGCGGAAGGCGGTGTCCTGGCTGCGGCCCGGGAAGCGCGCGGTCCCGACGACGACGCCATGGGCGTTGACGGCATTGGGCTGGATCCATCTGATGCCCGGCGGGCCGGTGATCTCCGCGACCGTCCAGTCGCCGGCGAGCGCCGCCGGCGCCGGCGCGAGCAGCACCGCCGCGACCGCCGCGGCGAGCGCGCGGATCGTGCCTCTCAGCGGCGACCGGGTCATGCCGCGGCGCACGTCTCGCTCGCGCTCGATCGCTCGGCCGGCCCGTACGAGCTGGCGGGGTTGCCGAAGGAGACCCCGACCTTCCATCTGCCGCCGCGCATTCCGACCGCGACCTGCGAGCTGCCCCTGTTGGCCGTCACGATCGCGTCGAACCATCTCCCGCCCTGTCTGACGACCGCGTCCTCGACCTGCCAGTTGGTGTCTCTGGAGAGTCCGGTCGAGCCGCCGCTGGTGATCGCCGACAGCCACAGGCCGCTGCGGCAGAAGCTCCAGTCGACCGCGGCGCCGTCGCCGCGGGTGCCGACCAGACGCGTGTCGAGCAGCTTCTTCAGCACCACCTTGTTGGCCGCATTGCGGGCTCTGCAGGCGCGCTGCGCGCTGCCCTTCGATCTCCCGCAGCGCTCGACCTCGGCGGTCGGCGGGCGCAGCTTCGCCGCGGTCTCCGCGACCGGCGCGGACGACGCCGCCGCGTCGAGATCGTCGCCGGCGTCATAGACGCCCTCCGGTCCGCCGGCCGCTGGCACGGTGACCGCCTTGCCTCTGACGACGTAGACCGTGACCGGGGCGGCGTCGGCCGCCGCAGCGCCGAGCGCCGGCAGCGCGATCGCGCAGAGGGCGGCGAGGTGCGTGCCGAGCGCGCGTGCCGAAAGCGTCGTCATCTGGTCAAGGTCCCCGTCAGTCTCGTGAAGGCCGAGCAGGTCGAGCCCGGGTTCGGCGCGTACGGCCGGCTGGTGCTGATGGTGACGCCGAAGCTGCCATCGGCCGCGACGAAGCCGAGGATGCTGGCGACCCCGCCGCCGGGCAGCTGCTGATCGCCGATCAGGCCGCTTCTGCCGGTCGAGCGCGAGATCTCGATCGGCACGTCGACGGCGACGTCCGCGGTCTGGCAGACGGCCTCGCTGAAGTCGCTCTTGGCGACGGTGGCGACGATCCGTCCTCTCGTGCCGTCGTCGCTGATCGTGAAGCTCAAGCCGGGAGCGCCGGTGGCCGTGTAGGTGCCGTCGGCTGGAGCGACCTTGACCGGGGCGGTCGGTCGCTGCGGCGTCGGCCGGTGGCGGCCCTTCGCCTCCTCGCGCTCACGCCGGCGCTCGCTCGGATCGCGCGACGGCCGCTCGTCGCGCCTGCCGCCGCTGTCCTCGCGCTTGGGCGCGGCTCTCTTCGTCGAGCAGCCCTTCGCTCGCTTGCGGCCCTTGCCGCTCTTGCCGCGCTTGCCGCGCGCGCTGGTCTCGGCCGCCGCGCTGCGGCGGGCTCTGCCGCCTCTGCGCTTGCCGCTTCTGCGCTTGGTGCAGGTCGACGCCTTCTTCTTGGCGCCTCTCTTCGCGCCGCTCTTGGCGCTGACCTGCGCCACGCCAGTGCCGGCGGCGGCGGTCGAGACGGCCGGCGCGAGCGCGAGCGCGACGACGACGGCGATGACGGCGGCCAGCGAAACGGACCTGCTCCGACTGCGATTCACGGCGTCCTCCTGGAGAGTCTCCGGCCGCCTCACCCGGCCGCTGCGGCGGCGATCGTAGCCGTGATCCCGACCGTCTCCCAGGCGTTGGACCAAACTCTGGGAGGGACCCCAGGACGGCCGCGCCGGCGCCGGCTCTCGCGCCAGCTATGGTGCCGGCGATGAGCGCCGACGCGATCGATCCGCAGCTGCGCGCCGACGTCGAACGGCTCGCGGCGATGACGCGTGACTCCGCCGGCGCCGGGGAGCGTGCCGCCGCCGCGTGGGTCGCCGAGCGGCTGCGCGCGGCGGGGGTGCAGGAGGTCCGCAGCGAGCCGTTCCGCTACACGCCGACATACACGCACGCCTACGCGCTGCACGCTGGCGCGATCGGCGCCGCGGCGGCGCTCGGAGGCCGCGGCGGCCGCCTGCTCGCGCTCGCCGCGCTCGCCTCCCACGAGCTCGACGTCAGCGGCCGCCGGCAGTGGCTGCGGCGGTGGCTGCCTGCGGGCGAGGGCGCCAACGTGGTCGGGCGGCTGCCGGCGCGCGGGCCGCGCCGCGCGACGCTCCTGCTCGTCGCCCACCACGACGCGGCGCGCACCGGCCTGATCTGGCACCCGGCGCTGTCGCGCGGCGGGGCGGCGGCGCGCTTGAGACGACGGGCGATGGAGCCGGCCGGCTGGCCGTTCGCGCTCGCCGCGCTCGCCGCCGCAAGCGGCACGCGCGCCGGGCGCGCGCTCGGCGGCACGCTCGCTGCCGCGACGGTCGCGCTGATGGCCGACGTGCACCGCTCCCCCACCGTCCCCGGCGCCTCCGACAACGCGACCGGCGTCGCCGCGCTGCTGGCGCTCGCGGGCCGGCTCGCGCACGACCCGCCGGACGGGCTCGAGACGATCGTCCTCAGCAGCGGCTGCGAGGAGCCCGGCATGGGCGGCATGGCGGCCTTCCTCGCCGCGCACGGCGACACGCTCGACCGCGCGACGACGTTCGTGCTCGGGCTCGACACGCTCGGCGCCGGCGAGCCGATCGTGGCGCGCGCCGAGGGCGTCCTGCTGCCGCACACCTACGCGGCGCGCGACAACGACCTCGTCGACGCCGCCGCCCGGCGCGCCGGCCTGCCGCCACCGCAGCGCTGGCGGATCGGCGCCTACACCGACCCGATCCTCGCCCGCTTCGCCGGGCTGCGCGCCGTCTCGCTGCTGTCGGTCGGAGCCGACGGCCGCTACAGCGACTACCACCTGCCGACGGACACGGCCGAGCGCGTCGGCTGGCGCTCGGTCGCGCGCTGCCTCGCGCTGGCGGAGGCGACGGCGCGCGAGCTGGTGGCGTAGGCGCCTCAGCCCAGCGCGCTCGCGACCTCGCGCGCGGCGCGCTGGCCCGACTGGATCGCGCCGTCCATGTAGCCGTTCCAGATCGTCGCGGTCTCGCTGCCGGCCCAGTGCAGCGGCCCGATCGCGGCGCGCAGCGCGGCGCCGTGGTCGGTCCAGGCGCCCGGCGGCATGTAGCCGGCGTAGCCGCCGCCGCTGTAGGGCTCCTCGCTCCAGACCTTCTCCACGTAGCGCTCAGGTCTCCGCGCGAGCGCGCTCACGCGGTGCTGCGTCGGGCCGAACCACTGCCCGCCCAGCTCGACGACCTGCTCCGGGTCCGCGCCGACCGGCTCGTTGAGCGTGCGCCCGCCGACGCGGTCGCGCGCTTCCAGCACGATGACGCCGAGCCCCGCGCGGACGAGGTCGCGCGCGGCGACCAGGCCGGCGAGACCGGCGCCGACGACGGCGACGTCGGTGTCGAGGTGGCTGTCGGCGGCCATCAGGCGGCAGCATAGTGCGCCGGCACGCACCCGCCGCACCGGGTCCCAGTGCGTCGAACAGTCCCTAAGATGGCACGCGACCGTCCGGCCGCGTCCGTCGTGAGGCGCTCGTGCGGGTCGTGACCGCGCCGACCGAGGACGGAGCCTCATCGCACCTTCCATCAGCCCCGCCGCCGAGCCGCTGCTGGCACGCGACCGCGAGCTGGCGCAGCTGACCGAGCTGCTCGGCGCCGCCCACGATGGCGCCGGCCGTCCGCTGCTGATCGAGGGCGAGGCCGGCATCGGCAAGTCGCGGCTGCTGCGCGAGCTGGGCGCGATCGCCGCACGCAGCGGCTTCACGACGCTCGCGGCGCGCGCCGACCCGCTCGCGACCGAGATCGCCTTCGGCGTCGTGCTGGAGCTGGTCGAGCCGCTGGCAGCGGCGAGGGATGCCGAGCGCGACGCGCTCTTCGCCGGCGCGGCGAGCCTTGCGCTGCCGCTCTTCTCGCCGCGGCGACCGGACGACGGCGACGCCGCCGCGGAGCGGTTCGCGCACGGCACCTTCCGGCTGCTCGCCAACGCCGCCGCCCGCCGCCCGCTGCTGCTGCTCGTCGACGACGTGCAGTGGGTCGACCGCGGCTCGTTGCGCGTGCTCGCGCACGTCGCGGCGCGGCTGGGCGCGCAGCCGCTCGCGCTCGTCGCCGCCGTGCGGCGCGGCGAGCCGGCGGCCGACTCCGCCGGGCTGGAGCAGCTGCGGCTCGAACCAGCGCTCGCGCTGCTGCAGCCGCGGCCGCTGCCGCTCGACGCGGTCCCGCGACTGGCGACGGCGGCCGGCCTCCAACAGCCGTCGGCGGAGCTGTGCGCCGCCTGCGCCGCGTCGACCGGCGGCAACCCGCTGCTGCTGAAGGCGCTGCTGAGCGAGCTTGCGCAGCGCGGCGAGCCGGCCGCGCCGGCCGACGTCGCGGCCGGCGTGCCGCTGGTCGCGCGGCACGTGCGCGGGCAGCTCAGCC
>NZ_JAWSTH010000158.1:0-9907 GCF_033542075.1 Conexibacter stalactiti | reverse complement strand
CGCGGCCGCGCAGCAGCGCGACGGGCAGCGTCGCGAGGTAGTCGCGCGCGGCGCGTGCGTCGCCGAGCACGACCTGCGGCCGCCGTGCCCGCGCGCGCGTCGCCGCCGCCAGCGCGCAGAAGCGAGAGGGCCCGGCGCCGAGCCGCGCCGGGTGGCGCAGCGCCGTGCGCGCCGCCGCCAGCACGCGCTCGAGCGTGCCGCCGTGCAACCGCACCAGCCCCTGTGCCTCGAAGCTCGCCAGCCCCGGCCGCTCCGCCTCGACGGCGGCGCCGATCGACTCCAGCCGCACGATCAGCCGCTCCCAGGCGTCGGCGACGCCGGCCGGATCGGGCGGCACCAGCGCCAGCGACGGGCAGCGCGCGAGCGCCTCCCCCAGCGACATCCCGGCGCGCACGCCGAACGCCTCGGCGGCGAGCGAGACCTCGCCGACGCGCGCCTCCCGCCCCGGCTCCGGCGCGAGCGCCGCGGGGCTGGAGAGCAGCTCCTCGCGGTCGCCGACGGCGACGGTGAGCTGGAAGCGGGGGATCAGGACGCAGACGACCATCGACACGAACAGATGTTCGCATCGACGGCAGACGGATGCAAGGGCAGAAACAGGTGCGGCGCCCCAGAGGGCGCCGCACCTTCAGTCACCTGCGAGCGTCAGCGGACGATCAGTCGTCGTCTCTGCCGCCGCCCGTGATCTGGACGACGTAGGAGGAGACGTCGGCGATCGCTCTGGCGTCGAGCGTGTCGGAGAACGCCGGCATGCTCGAGCCGCCGTTGGCGACCTGGTCGATCACGTCGCCGAGGTTTCTCGCCGACGGGATCGCCGTCAGGTCCGGACCGCCGTTGCCGCCTCTGCCGGAGATGCCGTGGCAGGTCGAGCAGTTGTCGGCGAAGACCGTTCTGCCGGCCGCCGGGTTGCCCGGCGTCTCTCTCTCGGCGCCTCTGCCCTCCTCGGCGCCGACCTCACCCGCGTGGGCGATGCCGGTGCCGGAGCCGGCTCTGTCGGCCTGGTCGAGCGTGCCGTCGAGGCCGAACAGCCAGACGGCGTCGCCGCGCGGCGTCGCCGCCAGCGCGTTGCCGCCGGCGAGGAAGGCGACGTACTCCTTGCCCTTGTGCTCGAAGACCGTCGGGGTCGTGTTGGCGCCCGCGCCGGTCTGGAATCTCCACAGCAGTCTGCCGTCGGTGGCGTTGTACGCCTCCAGCTCACCGGTGTTGCGGCCGACGAAGACGAGGTTGCCCGCCGTCGTCACCGTGCCGGAGTAGCACGACTCGCCGGGGAACTCGACGCGCCACTCGATTCTGCCCGTCTCCATCGAGTAGGCGGTCACGTGACCGGTGTTGTTGAAGCCGGTCGGGACGAGCATCGAGCCGATGAACATCTGCCCCGGCACGTGTCTGGCGACCTCGAAGGTCGACAGCGCCATCGCGCCCTCCTGCGAGCAGATATAGATCATCTTCGTCTTGTCGTTGAACGACGACGGCGGCCAGTTGTTGCCGCCGGCGGCGCTCGGCGCCACAGCCGTCAGCGTTCTGCTGTACGGCGTGAACAGTCTGCCCTTGATGATCTCCGGCGTCGTGCCGTCGGTCGTCGTCGATCTCGCGATCGCGCGCAGTCTCGCCATGTCGGCGTCGGAGACCTCGCCGGTCGAGAACGGCTCCAGCGTCGGGTAGGGCTGCGTCGGGGAGGTCGCCTGGTATCTGTTCTGCGGCACCGGGCGGTCCTCGATCGGCCAGATCGGCTCACCGGTCGCGCGGTCGAGCACGTAGAGGAAGCCGGTCTTGCCGGGCTCCGCGATCGCTCTGACCTCTCTGCCGTCGACGGTCGAGTCGAACAGGACCGTCGGCGACGGCGCGTCGTAGTCCCAGATGTCGTGTCTGACCTGCTGGAAGTGCCACTTGTAGGTGCCGTCTCTGACGTTCAGCGCGACGATCGAGGCGGCGAAGAGGTTGTCGCCAGGCCGCTCGCTGCCGTTCAGGTCGGGCGCCGCGTTGCCGGTCGAGAAGTAGATCAGCCCGAGGTCGGGATCGACCGACGGCGTCTGCCAGACCGGCGCGCCGCCGTACTTCCACGAGTCGTTGTCGGCCGGCCAGGTGTCGTGACCGACCTCGCCGGGACCGGGGATCGTGTGGAAGCGCCAGGTCAGTCTGCCCGTCTTGGCGTCGTAGGCGCTGAGGTGGCCGCGGACGCCGAACTCGCCGCCGGCGACGCCGGTGAAGACCTTGCCGTCGTAGTAGAGCGGCGCGTTCGTCTGCGTGCGGCCCTCCTCGGGCTTGCCGACGCGCGTGTCCCACACGACTCTGCCGGTTCTCATGTCGAGCGCGACCAGTCTCGCGTCGAGCCGCGCGACGTAGACCATGCCGTCGCCGATCGCGACGCCGCGGTTGTTCCAGCCGCAGCAGGCGGTCGTGATCTCGGCCGGCAGTCTCGCCTCGTATCTCCACAGCTGCTTGCCGGTCTCGACGTCGAGCGCGAAGATGTCGTCGGCGCCGGTCGGCACGAACATGACGCCCTCGTAGACGATCGGCTGGCCCTCCTGCGAGTACTTCGCCGCCGTGCCGGAGCCGCCGAGGCTCGTTCTCCAGACGCCTCTCAGCTGATCGACGTTGGAGTCGTTGATCTGGTCGAGCGGCGAGTAGCGGTCGTTTCTGAGCGAGCCGCCGTTGGTGATCCAGTTCGTCGTCGGCGAGGCGTTCAGCTCGTCGTCGGAGAAGGCGGGAGCGGGCTCGATCTCCTTGTTGGTCGCCGCGACGATGTAGTCCGCGACGTCCTGGGCCTCGGTGCCCTCGAGCAGACCGCCCGGCATCTGGCCGCGGACGGAGGAGCGCCCGAATCTGATCGCGCTGAGCACCATCTCGTCGTTGGGCTTGAGCACGTCGAGGTTGGGACCGACCTTGCCGACCGCGTTGGCCGACGCGAGCGTGTGGCACTGCGCGCAGGTCTCGCCGAACAGCTCGCGGCCTCTCGCCTCGGCGGCGGTCAGCTTGACCTCGCCGTCGGAGACGCTCGCTATCTGCTTGTTCGACTCGTCGCTGTTGTCGGCGATCACGTAGGCCGTGAGACCGGCCATGGCGATCGTCAGCAGCAGGACGGCGACGATGACGAGCGTGCTCTTTCTCTCGCGAACACGCCCGCTCGGCGCTCTGTCAGACGGTTCCTTCTCCACTTCCACGACGGCTCCCAGAGTTTGCGACTGGCCTCAGAACAAGTGAAACGAGACACACTTGTCCCAATTTCGACATTGATCGTACCAAGCCGAGGGAGCGTGTTGGGTTCCGGTGCGACGTGTGTCCAGTCCGCGTTCGAACCACGTGCGCGCACACGCGCGCGCACGAGCGAACGGCCGGCGCAGGGCGCCGGCCGTGAAGGTGGGCGGCGACGCCTCAACCGGCGCCGCACGGGTGTTGCGCGGACGGCGCGCGAGGCGCGCCGCTGGGACTAGAAGCGGCCGCGTCTGGCCTGGAAGGCGTGCTCGAACTGCTCGCGGTCGAAGCCGCCGACGACCGCGTCCTGCGTCGCGTAGCGGTAGAGCGCGACGCGGAAGATCGCGTTCAGCGTCGAGGCGACCAGCAGGCCGGCGATGAAGCCGGCGACGCCGACCGCGATCAGCGCGCCGCCGCCCGCCGGCGAGGAGCCGACGACCGCGACGCCGAGTGCGCCGATCAGGATCGACGGCAGCATGACGACGAGGAAGACCAGGCCGGTGATCGAGCCGGCGCCAACGAAGCCCTCGCCCCAGCGCTCCTTGATCAGGTGGCCGGAGCGCTGCAGCGCCTCCTTGGGGCCGATCCCCTCCAGCGCCAGCAGCGGCACGACGAAGAAGGTCACGATCGACCAGCCGGCGCTGAGCACTCCCGCGATCAGGCCCGCGACGACCCGGCCGAGCGGCGACTGCGAGAGCGCCGACTCGATCAGGTTGAGGACCAGGCCGACGGTCAGCTGCACGCCGGCCCACTTCGCGACCAGGCCGCGGCGCTCGCGCGCGACGGAGAAGCCGTCGGAGAGTCTCGTGTCGCGGCCGTCGAGCGCGAGGTTCGCGGCGGCGGCGAGCGCGACGCTGCAGTAGATGCCGATGTAGGTCAGCACGTAGAGCGCGATCGCCCACAGCACGATCGCGACCGGGGTGGCGGTGTCGGTCGCCAGCAGCACGACGCCGGGACCGGCGATCAGCAGCGCGGCGGCGAGGATCGCGACCGCGGAGATGATCGGGAACAACGCCAGCGTTCTGTCGGCGCGCAGCACCGCCCAGCTCTGCTTCGCCAGTCGCCAGCCACGTCCGAAACGCCCAGATCGATTCATGGACTGGAGTATCGGACGAGAGCGGGGCGAACTTGAAGGGCGCACGTCAGCGCGCGGCGCGTGCGACGCCGCGCGCGGCGCGCGGGCGCGCGTGTCAGGCTGCGACGCCGTCGAACGCTCTGCCGCGGCCGCCGGCGAGCACCGACTCGCCGTGCATGCCGGAGCGCTCGATCAGGTCGTGCGCCAGCAGGCGCGCATCGCCCGCGAGCGCGCGCAGCTCGTGGCCGACCAGCCGCCCGCCGGCGACCCGGCGCCGGCCGTCGACCCACACGTTGCTGACGCAGCGCGCCGTCGCGCAGTAGACGAGCTGCTGCCACGGGTCGTGGATCGTCGCCAGCTCCGGCGTGTCGCCGTCGAGCAGCACGACGTCGGCGCGCTTGCCGACCTCCAGCGAGCCGACGAGCCGCTCGAGCCGCAGCGCGCGCGCACCGCCGAGCGTCGCCATCCGCACGACCTCGACGGCCGTGATCGCGTCGGCGCGCAGGTGGTGGAGCTTCTGCAGCAGCGCCGCGCTCTTCAGCACGCCGAACATGTCCTGGTTGTCGTTGGAGGCGGCGCCGTCGGTCGCGACGCCGACGCGCACGCCCTCGCGCAGCAGCCGCGGCACCGGGCAGACGCCCGAGGCGAGGATCATGTTCGCGACCGGGCTGTGCGCGACCGCGACGTCGTGGGCGGCCAGCAGCGAGAGGTCGGCCTCGCCGCACCAGATGCAGTGGCCGGCGATCACCTCGCAGTCGAGCAGGCCGGTGTGGGCGCTCTGCTCCACCGTCGTGCGGCCGGCGTGCAGGTGGCGCGACTCGGTCAGCTCCTCGCGCACCTCGGCGAGATGGGTGTGGACCGCCCAGCCGTGCTGCTTGCAGGCGGCGACCGACTGCTGCATCAGCGCGTCGGTGATGCCGAGCACCGTCCCGACCCCGAGCCGGAAGCCGACCAGCGGCTCGCCGGCGAGGCGGTCGGCGAGCGCCTCGTGCTCGGCCATGAAGACCGCTTCGCCGGGCGCCCCGTCGTAGAGGTTCTCCGCACCGAAGGAGACGATCCCACGCAGCCCCATCTCGACGAGCCCGTCGGCGGCGCCGAGCGAGGCGAGCGAGCCGAGGTTGCGGTGGCACGACATGTCGTTGACGGTCGTGATCCCGCTCAGCAGCATCTCGGCGCCCTTCAGGCGCGTGCCGACGCGCACGTCCTCGCGCGTCGTCACCTTCGCCGCCGGCGAGACGACGCGGTCGAACCACTCCCACAGGGACGCCGTCTCCCCCATCCCCGCGATCAACCCCTCGGTCAGGTGGGTGTGGGCGTTGACGAAGCCCGGCAGCACGAGGCCGTTGCCGTCGCCCTCCACCTGCGCCCGCGGGAAGCGGCCGCGCAGCTCCTCCCACGGCCCGACCGCCGCGATCGTGCCGTCGGCGCCGAACGCGACCGCGCCGTCGCGCACCAGCTCGCGCGCCGGGTCCATCGCGAGGACCCAGGCGCCGCGCACGAGGGTCGTCGCGGAGCCGGCCTCAGCCGGCGAGTCTCCAGTCAAGAATTGCTCTCCTTGCGGCCCGCGTGGTACCACGGCAGCATCAGCCGCTCAGCCAGTTGGACGAGGCCGAACAGCGCGATGCCGATCGCGGCGAGCACGATGATCGTCGCGAACATCTCCGATGTCGCGACCTGGTTGTTCAACGTCAGGATCAGGTAGCCGAGGCCGGCGTCGGCGCCGACCCACTCGCCGAAGACGGCGCCGATCACGGCGAGCGCGGCGGCGATCTTCAGACCTGAGAAGAGGAACGGCAGCGCGCTCGGCAGCTGCGCGGTCCAGAAGCGCTTCCAGCGGCCCGCGCCGAGCGTCTTGAGCAGGTTCAGCAGCTCCGGCTCGGTCGACTTGATGCCGTCGATCGTGTTGACGGCGATCGGGAAGAAGGAGACGAGCGCGATCACGATCACCTTCGGGCGCATGTCGAAGCCGGTCCAGATCACGAGGATCGGCGCGATCGCGGGGATCGGCACCATCTGCGAGACGACCAGCCACGGGTACATCGCGCGCTCGGCCAGCAGCGAGCTGCACAACAGCACCGCGAGGCCGACGCCGAGCACGATCGCGAGCACGTAGCCGATCGCGATCTCCTTGATCGTGACCCACGCGTTGTCGAGCAGCAGATCGCGTATCTCCCACATCGCGCTGAAGACCTGCGTCGGCGCCGGCAGCGTCGACTCCTCCGTGTCGGCCAGTCTCACGCCGAGCTGCCAGATCGCCAGCACCGCGAGCGCGAACAGCAGCGGCGGCAGCACGTGCGCGGCGACCTTGCGCCCGCGCGCCCCGCTGCGACCGCCGGTCTGCGGCGGATCCGCGAGGCCGCTGCGCGGCTGGTCGCCGGCGGCGGCCGGCTGCTGCTGGTCGGGCAGCGCCGACATCACCCCACCACCGCGTCGAGCTGACGACGCGACGCCTCGTGCAGCGGCGTCAGCAGCTTCTGCTTGAGCGCGACGAACTCCGGCGAGCCGTGCAGCTCGAACCTGCGCGGACGCGGAAGCTCGACGTCGAGGCACAGCTGCACGCTGCCGGGCCGGCCCGTCATCACGTAGACACGATCCGACAGGTAGACGGCCTCCTCGACGTCGTGGGTGATGAAGAGGATCGTCTTGCGATCGGCCTGCCAGACGTCGAGCAGCCACTCCTGCATCGTCTGGCGGGTCAGCGCGTCGAGCGCGCCGAACGGCTCGTCGAGCAGCATCAGCTCGCGGCCGGCGAGGAAGGTGCGCAGCAGCGCGGCGCGCTGGCGCATGCCGCCGGAGAGGTTGCTCGGCCAGCGCTTCTCGAAGCCCTTGAGGCCGAAGCGGCCCAGCTCCTCCTGCGCCCGCGCGCGCGCCTGCCTGCGAGAGACGCCGCTCATCTCCAATCCGAGCGTGACGTTGTCGAGCACCGAGCGCCACGGCATCAGCAGGTCCTTCTGCGGCATGTAGCCGACGCGGCCGAGCAGCGAGGCCGGCTCCTCGCCGTCGAGCAGGACGCGCCCCTGCGTGGGGCGCGTCAAGCCGGCGACGATGTTGAAGAGCGTCGACTTGCCGCAGCCGCTGGGGCCCACGATCGAGACGAACTCGCCGGGAGCGACCGTGAGGTCGGCCCCGGCGAGCGCGACGACCGCCTCGCCGTCGTCGCCGTCGAAGCGCTTGCCGACGCCTTCGACGACGAGCTTGGCGGGGGCGACCGGTACGGCGGACATCGTCAGGAGCCGCCGGCCGCCGGAAGGTAGCTGTCGCCGCCGTAGACCTCGGGCGTGAACGGCTCTCTCGCGAGTCCGTTGTCGACCATCCAGGTCGACAGCGCCTCGACGGCCGCCGGGTCGATCGTGCCGAAGCGCGCCGCGTCGCCCTGGAAGAGCGGGCCGTACGCGTCGAGCTGGGCGCTCGTGATGTCCTCTCTGAGCTCCTTGTTCTCGGCCAGCAGGTCTCTCAGCGAGGTCGCGGGATCTCTGATCGTGTCCTCGTAGCCCTGCACGGTCGCGGCCGCGAACGCTCTGATCAGCGCCGGGTCCTGAGCGATGTGCTCTCTCGTGGAGAAGGCGACGAGGCCCGGGTAGACCGGCCCGCCATGCTCGTCGAGCTTGAAGTCTCTCGTCGGCTTGCCGTCGACGTTGACCTGGACCCCGTCGGCCGGCCAGAAGCCGGTGAAGCCGGCGATCTTGCCGCTCTCGAGGTTCTGCACGCCGTTGAAGCCGATCGTCACGACCTTGACCTTGTCGGGATCGCCGCCGCCGTCTCTGACGATCGTCTCGAGTATCGCGTTGTCGGAGGGCACGCCGGTCACCCCGACGGTCTTGCCCTCGAAGTCCTTGCCGGACGCGATGCCGTCGGACTCGAGCGTGATGACGCCGCCGAGCGGCCGCTGCACGATCGCGAGGAACGCCTCGATGTCGAGCCCCTCGCCGATCTGGTTGGCGACGTCCATGCCGTCGGCGAGCCCGAAGTCGGCCTTGCCGGCGTTGATCAGCCGCAGCGTGTCGGCCGTCGAGGTCGGCTGGATCACCTTCAGGTCGATGTTGTGGTCTCTGTAGTAGCCGGCCGCGATCGCGCGGTAGATGCCCGCGTGCACCGCGTTGGGGACGAAGTCGAGCACGAGCGTCGCTCTCGTCATCTCGGCCAGCTGCCCAGTGTCGGTCGTTCTGACGTTGTCAGCCGTTCCACCGGAGTCGTCGTCGCTGCTGCCGCACGCTGCCAGCGTCAGGACGGTCGCGCAGAGCGCGATCGCGAGAGTGAGCAGCCGCCACAACGTCCTCTTGTGTCTCATTGTGTCTCCGGTGTGTTCAGTTGGCTGAACTACGATCAGTTGGCTGGACCAAGATTGTCCCACGACCGGTCAAGCGTCTTTGGCCCCATGGCGAAAGATCATCCCCTGTCGTCGGACACCGGCGAAGCACCCGAGCGTCCACGTGCCAACGCGTGTCCGTTCGGGGACGACCGCCTACAGGCGGTCCCGGGTGGGCTGAGCGTACAGCCCCAGTTCTCGGCGCATCGCGTCCGCGACCGCGCCCGCGCCGATCGCCTCGGCCGCGACGACGGCCAGCCGCAGGCGCTCGCGCGACTCCTGCGGCCGTCCGAGCGCGCCGTCCAGCTCCCCCAGCACGCGCGCGACCGGGGTCAGGTACGCGGTCGTCGGCGCGACCGCGTGACGGTCGGCGAACGGCTCCAGCAGCCCGTGCAGCGCCTCCGCGTGCTCGCGCGCGCCGATGCGCGCGGCGACCAGACCCAGCACGGACCAGAGGTGCAGCTGGTAGCCCTCGGCGCGCCCCAGCCGTGCCAGCTCCGGCGGCTGCCAGCGCGTGAGCCGGTCGGTCGCCTCCCGCACGTCGCCGGCCAGCAGGCGCACCAGCGCCGACAGCGCCCGCGGCCCGTCGAGCGCCGGCTGCAGCCGCACGAGGTCGTCGACCTCGCCGAGCAGCGGGGCGAGACCGCCCTGCGCCATCGCGACGCGCACCTCGCACCAGCCGGGCCGCGGCGGGCGCGGTGGCAGCGGACGGCCGGCGATCAGCTCGCGCACGGTCGCGACGTCGCCGGCGATCCGCAGCGTGCGCTCGTCGCCGAGCGCGGCGCCCAGCTCATCAAGCCGCTCCAGCTCGTCGGCGACCGCCTGCGCGCGGCCCAGCTCGCCGAGCAGCGGCAGCCGCTGCAGGCGCGCGGCGGACTCGACGGCGCGGTCGCCCTCCGCGCGGGCGCGTGCCACGAGCGCGTCGGCGAGGGTGAGGCGGTCGGGCGTCGCGGCCGGCTCGCGGCGCGCGCCGAGCTGCGCGAGCGCGATGCGGGCGGCGTGGCGGAGCGGGAGATCTTCGGCAGCGGCCGCGTCGGTGCCGGCGGGCGCGGGTGGACCGGCGGGCGCGGGTGGGCCGGCGGGCGCGGGTGGACCGGCGGGCGCGGGTGCGGCGAGGCCGGCCACCCTCGCCGCCTCCGCCGCGAGCGACCGCGCCTCGTCGGGGTCGCTCCAGGAGCGGTCGAGCGCGAGCCGCGCCAGCAGCTGCGCGCGCTGCCGCAGCGCGCCCTCGTCCTCCTCCTCGCTGAGGCGCGCGAGCGCCTCGCGCAGCCGGCGCGCCAGTCCCGCGTCGGCGTGGGCGGCGTCGGCGCCCGGCCCCGAGGCGCCGGCGGCGAGCG
>NZ_JAWSTH010000157.1:0-10017 GCF_033542075.1 Conexibacter stalactiti | reverse complement strand
GGTGAGGAAGACGCGGGTCATCGGGTCGCGCTCCCGCCGGCCGCGCGCCCGGCCGCGCGCTCCGCCGCGCCGGTCGCCGCCGCCCGCCGCGCCGCCAGCTTCGGATCGGGCGTCGTCTCGGCGCCGCACTCGGCCATGAAGAGGCGGACCCGCTCCATCACCTCGAAGCGGTCGTCCTCCGGCGAGACCTCGATCGGCGCGCCGAAGCGGACGCGAATGTCATGACGCGCGAAACGGCCGCCGCTCTCAGGGCGGACCATCCAGCTGCGGCCGATCGGCATCGCGGCGCGCGTGCCGTCGATGTGGACGGGGACGATCGGCAGCCCGTGCGCCGCCGCCAGGACCGCGCCGCCGGTGTGCAGCCGCCCGACGCGACCGTCGCGCGAGCGCGTCCCTTCGGCGAACACCGCGAGGCTCCAGCCATCGGCCAGCAGCGGCCCCAGCGCGGCCGTCCCGCCGCCGCCCCCGGCCTCGCCGCCGCGCCCCTTGCGCACGAGCGGCACGGTGCAGAACGCCAGCGAGACCGCGGCGCCGACGGAGCGCCGCGTGTAGAAGTAGTCGGCCGCCGCCGCGACCGCGGTGCGACGGCGCCACGGCCCCGGCAGCGCCCGCAGCAGCACCGGCGTGTCGACGTGACTGCAGTGGTTGGCGACGAAGATCGCGGGGCCGTCGAGCTGCTCGGCGCCGCTGACCTCACGGCGCGCGTAGGTGCGCACGATCGTGTCGAAGACGCCGCAGACGATCAGCTCGCGGGCGGCCCGCGCCGGCGCTGTGCGGACCCAGGGCTGGTCGTCCATCAGACGATCTTGCCGGGGTTCAGGTTCCTGCCGGGGTCGGCGCCGGCGAACAGCGCCTGCACGAGCGCGACGCCCGGCGCCGAGATGTCCTGCTCCAGCCACGGCGCGTGCTCGGTCCCGACGGCGTGGTGGTGCGACAGCGACGCGCCGTTGTCGACGAACGCCTGCTGGATCGCCGACTTCACGACGTCGTACTGCGCGAGCATGTCGGCGCCCGGCGTCGGTCTGAACGCGAACGTGAAGTAGAGGCAGGCGCCGCCGTGATAGCTGTGCGACAGGTGGCACATCAGGTAGCCCTGCACGCCGAGCTTGGCGAAGGCGCCGTGGCCGGCGGCGTTGACCGCGTCGTAGACGGTGCTCAGCCTGCTCCACGGCATCGCTGTCTCGGAGACGTCGGCGGGGACGCCGCGGTCGAGCAGGAAGTCGCGGATGTAGGGGGTGTCGAACTTCTTCTGGTCGTACAGCGCGCCGGGGCCCGAGCCGACCGTCAGCCCGCCGTGCCGCTTGACGATCTTGCCGACCGCCTTGCGCTGCTCGGCGACGTGGCTCTCGCTGCCCTCGTAGCCGATGAAGGAGAGGCACATCTGGTCGAGCTGGAAGCCGAGCCGCCGCCGCAGGTAGGTCGTCAGCGCCTTCCACTGCAGCTTGTCGCCCGTGCTCTGGGCCTTGCGGGTGGCGAACGAGAACTGCGTCTCGGGCGCGTCGGAGACGCGCGTGACCGAGACCTGGCACTCGCTGTCGGCGATGTCGCGCATCGCGGCGAGGCCGGCGGCGAACGTCGGGAACAGGTAGCCGATGATTCTGCGTTCCTCGGGCAGGCGGCGGACCTGGATCGTCGCCTCCGTGATGACGCCCAGCCGCCCCTCGCTGCCGAGCACCATCTCGCGCACGCTCGGCCCGTTGGAGGCTGACGGGACCGGCTGCGTGATCAGCATGCCGGTCGGCGTCACGACGCGCAGGCCGCGCGTCACGTCGGCGATGTCGCCGTAGCGGTCCGACTGCATCCCCGACGAGCGCGTCGCGATCCAGCCGCCGAGCGTCGAGTGCGTGAAGGAGTCGGGGAAGTGGCCGCAGGTGTAGCCGCGCGCGTTCAGCTGCTCCTCCAGCCGCGGCCCGAAGACGCCGGCCTGCACGCGCGCCAGGCGCGAGACGGTGTCGATCTCCAGCACCCTGTCGAGGCGGCCGAGGTCGAGCGAGATCACGGGCCGCGTCTCGTCGGCCGGCGGCTCCAGCGAGCCGGAGATCGACGAGCCGCCGCCGAACGGGATCACGACCGCGTCGGCTGCCAGCGCCGCCGTCAGCACGGCGGTCACCTCGTCCTCGTCGGCGGGCCGCACGACGACGTCCGGCAGCCGCGGCAGGTCGCCGCGACGCTGGCGGATCAGGTCGCGGATCGACTTGCCGCGCGCATGCACGACGCGGTCGAGCGGATCGACGCTGACCTGCTCGGCGCTGACGGCGCCTTCGAGCGCGGCGCGCAGCTCGGCCGGCAGCGACGGCTCGGCCAGCTCCAGCTCGGCGAAGGTGGGCGGCGCCTCTGTCGCGCGCGCGAGGTCGAGGCCGAGCTGCTGCTTGATGAACGGCCCCAGCTCGGGCTTGTCCTCGTGCGTGAACTCCACGCCATCCAGGCCCCAGCCCCACCACTTCATCGCCGCCATGCTGTTCGTCCTTCGTCTCAGGTGCGCCCGCCCGCGTCCGCGTGCGCTCCGGCCTCGTGCGAACGCCCGACCTTAGGGATTGCGCCGGCTGCGCGCGGTGCGGCCGAACCACGGGCCGCACGGCGCGCGCGGCGCGTCCTCCCCGATACTGCTCGCATGCTTCGCGAAGATCACGTCACCGTGCTGACCGGCGCCACGGGATTCGTCGGCTCGCTGGTGCTCGAACGACTGCTCGCGCGCGGCGAGCCGGTCGCGGCGCTCGTGCGCGCCGCCGACGACGCCGAGGCGCGCCGCCGGCTCGAGGACCTGGCCGAGCGGACGTGGGGCGACCGCACCGTCGTCGCGGACGTCGAGGCCGTCGCCGCCGACGTCGAGCGCGACCGGCTCGGGCTCGACGCCGGCAGCTATGACGCGCTCGCCGCGCGCGCCGCCGCCGTCGTCCACTGCGCCGCCTCCATACGGTTCGACCTCTCGCTCGATGAGGCGCACGCGATCAACGTCGACGGCAGCGAGCGGATGGTCGCCTTCGCCGAACGGGCGCGCGAGCTGGGCGCGGCGGCCCGCTTCGTGCACGTCTCGACCGCCTACGTGCACGGCCGCGCGAGCGGTCTCGCGCGCGAGACGGGGCCGGTCGCGGCACCGGCCTTCCGCAACACCTACGAGCAGACCAAGCACCGTGCTGAGGCCGTCGTCGCGCGGCTGGAGGGCGCCGCGATCGTGCGGCCGAGCATCGTCGTCGGCGACTCGCGCAGCGGCTGGACCAGCTCCTTCAACGTCGTCTACCCGCCGCTGCGCGCGCTCGTCAGCGGCGTGCTGGAGGTCGTGCCGGCGCCGGCAGAGGCGATCCTCGACCTCGTCCCGGTCGACCACGTCGTCGACGTCGTCTGCGGCCTGCTCGACCAGCCGCGGCTCGCCGGGGTCGTGCAAGCCGTCAGCGGCGACGCGGCCCCGACGATGGAGCAGTTCGCGCGGCTCGCCTACGCGCACGCCGGCCGCCCGATGACCGAGTGCGTCCCCAGCGCCGCCGATCAGATCGGCGTCTACGCGCCGTACGTCGACGTGCACGCGCGCTTCGAGTTCGCGCGCGCGGCCGAGCTGGGCGTCACGCCGGTCGCGATCGAGCAGCTCGTTCCGCTGCTGCTCGACCACGCCGACGCGGCGGCGTGGGGCCGGCGGACGGTGCTGCGGCCGAGCCCGCTGCAGGCGGCGCCCGCGGTCTGACGGCGGCGCGACCCTGCACACAGCCGACCGCAGAGGTGGGGCGGACAGGTCGTCCTTGCCGTCGCACGCGAAGGGTGACCGAAGCCTACGGCGCGGAGTCCGCGGCCGGCCCGGCGACCGCGTAGTCGCCGAGGCCGGCCGCGAGCTGGTCGTAGGCGCGTGCGACCTGCGGCCGCAGACGCGCGGCCAGCTGCTGCGGGTCCTCGCCCGCGAGCAGCCCGGCGAAGACGACGCGGAAGATCGTGATGAGCGCTGACGCGAGCGTGCGCGCGACGACCGCGGGGACGAGGTCGTCGTCGTCCGCTCCGGTCGCCTCGGCGAAGACGGCGACGAGCGCGGCGGCCTCGCGCTCCCAGCCGACCGCGAGCCGCTCCTGCAGCGCCGGGCTGCCGCGCACGATGCGCGGGACGACGAGGCTGTCCTCGCTCTCGCCCGCGGCGACGTCGTCGAGCATCTCCTCGGAGTTCGCGCGAAAGACGTCGAGCACCGCGGTGCCGGGCGGGCGCTGAGCGATGTCCCTCCGCAGCTGCGCCAGCCGTGTGTCGCCGCCGGCGAAGACGAGGTCCTCCTTCGTCGCGAAGTGGTTGAAGACCGTCTTCTCGGAGACGCCGGCGGCGACGGCGATCTCGGCGACCGTGACGGCGTCGAAGCCGTGCGCGGCGAACAGGCGGCGGGCGGTGGCGGCGATCGCGTCGTAGGTGGCCCGCTTCTTGCGTTCGCGGAGACCCTCGGGCTTCTGTCCTGTCATAAGCATACACCATACAGTGACTATAGTTTTACAGTGACTGTAGTGTTATCGTGCCGCGCCATGCCCTCCTCTTCACCACCCGCCATCAAGGTCGAGAACCTCGTCAAGACCTACGGCGAGGTCGAGGCCGTCCGCGGCGTCTCGTTCACCGTCGCCCGCGGCGAGGTCTTCGGCTTCCTCGGCCCCAACGGCGCCGGCAAGAGCACGACGATCAACATGCTCTGCACGCTCGCGCGCCCCTCCTCCGGCACCGCTCGCGTGAGCGGCTTCGACGTCTCCCGCGAGCGCGACGACGTCCGCCGCCACATCGGCCTCGTCTTCCAGGACCAGACGCTCGACGGCTATCTCACCGCCGCGCAGAACCTGCGCCTGCACGCCGAGCTGTACGGCATCGACCCCGGCGTCGTCCCGGCGCGGATGCGGCAGATGCTGGAGATGGTCGACCTGTGGGACCGCCGCGACCAGACGGTCGCGACCTTCTCGGGCGGCATGCGGCGGCGCCTGGAGATCGCGCGCGGCCTGCTGCACTCGCCGCGCGTGCTGTTCCTCGACGAGCCGACGATCGGCCTCGATCCGCAGACGCGCAGCTCGATCTGGCGCTACATCCGCGCGCTGCAGGAGACGGAGGGGACGACGATCTTCATGACCACGCACTACATGGACGAGGCGGAGTTCTGTGACCGCATCGCGATCATGGACCGCGGCGAGATCGTCGTGCTCGACACGCCCGCGGAGCTGAAGGCGAGCGTCGGGGCCGACCGCGTCGTGCTCGGAACCGCCGACGACGACGCCGCCCTCCGCGCGCTGCGCGACCGCTTCGGGATCGAGGCGACGGTCGCGGAGGGCGCGGTGACCTTCCACGTCGAGTCCGGCGAGGCGTTCGTGCCGCGGCTGTTCGCCGAGCTGAACGTGCCGATCACCTCGGTCGCCGTCTCGCGGCCGACGCTCGACGACGTCTTCATGCGCTACACCGGCTCGACGATCCGCGACGCCGAGAGCGGCGGCGGGAGCGACCTCAACCGCGCGACGATGCGCGTGCTGTCGGGTGCCCGCCGATGAGCGCCGCGATCGCGGACGTCGTCGCCGTGCGGGTGCCCGAGCGCTCATGGCGGTCGGAGGCGCGGGCGGTGCGGATCGTCTGGCGTCGCGACCTGATCCGCTTCGCCAGCGACCGCATGCGGATCGCGACGATGCTCGTCCAGCCGCTGCTGTTCCTGTTCGTCCTCGGCGCCGGACTCGAGACGCTCGCCTCCGCCTCGACCGACGGCGTCGACCTGAAGACCTTCATCTTCCCCGGCGTGCTCTGCATGGCGCTCGTCTTCAGCGCGATGTTCAGCGCGATCTCGCTGGTGATGGACCGCGAGTTCGGCTTCCTGCGCGAGATGCTGGTCGCGCCGATCCGGCGCTCGTCGATCGTCGTCGGCAAGTGCCTCGGCGGCGCGACCGTCGCGTCGCTGCAGGGCGTGATCCTGCTGGCGCTGGCCGGTTTCGTCGACGTGCCCTACGACCCGCTGCTGCTGCTCGGCCTCTTCGGCCTGATGCTGCTGATCGCCTTCACGGTGACCGCCTTCGGCGTGATGGTGGCCGTCCGCATCAGGCAGATCCAGACGTTCACGACCGTGATGCAGATGTTCGTGATGCCGCTGTTCTTCCTCTCCGGCGCGCTCTACCCGGCCTCCGGCCTGCCGGGCTGGCTGGAGCTGCTGACCCGCCTCAACCCGCTGACCTACGCCGTCGACCCGATGCGGCGGCTGGTCTTCAGCCATCTCGACATCTCCGACACCGCCCGCCGGACGCTCGACCCCGGCATCACCTGGTTCGGCTGGCGCGTGCCCTCGCTCGTCGAGGTGGGGATCGTGCTGGCGCTCGGCCTGGCGATGATGGGCGTCGCGATCTGGCAGTTCTCGCGGACGGAGTGACGCGCTCCATCGCTCGGCGGGGACAGGTCCGGGGCGTGGTCGGGGGGCGCCCCGGGGTTCCCTCGATCCCCGCCGGGGCCGCGGCGCGGGAGGCTGCGGCACATGCGAATCCCGATGCTCGCCGCGCTCGGCGCGGCCCTCACGATCGCGGCCGCCGCCCCGGCGACCGCCGGTGCCGACTCGATCGCCTACGTCAAGGGCGGCGACGTCTGGCTCGCGACGCCGGACGGCGCGCGGCAGCTGCAGGTGACGCGCAGCGGCGGCTACTCCTACGTCTCGCAGGCCGACGGCGGCACGATGGTCGCGCTCGCGGGCGAGCGGCTGCACACGCTCGCGCGCGACGGCCGGCTGCTCGCCGACATCCCCACCTTCGTCAGCGACGGCGCCCCGCAGGCCGGCCCCGTGACCCAGTTCCACGGCCCCTTCACGCCCGAGATCTCGCCCGACGGCAAGCTGATCGCGTTCGAGTACGTCAACCAGTCGTTCACCGGCGGCCAGACGCCGCAGTGCAGCGAGAGCAGCATCCCCTCCTGCCACGAGCTGACGACCAGCCAGGGCGTCGGCATCACCCACGCCGACCGCTTCACGCCGTTCGAAGAGTACGGCCTGCAGACCGGCTGGATCTACCCGCACTGGATCGGCAACGACAGACTGCTGCGCTCCTTCCCCAGCACGATCCTCAACGAGGACGCGGTCCTCACGACGGTCGCGCCGGGCGCCGGCGACGACGCGCTCCACCGCTGGTTCTACGACGAGACCGGGATGGGCGTCGACGACGTCGAGGTCTCGCGCGACCTCAGAACCGTCGTCGGGATCGCCGGCGGCAGCGACGAGCTGCTGCGCGTCTACCGGCCGCTGATGGACCCCTTCAGCGCGCCGCAGCAGTCGATGAGCCCGTTCGCCAGACGCGTGCCGATCGTCGAGGGGTGCATCCAGTACGGCCAGCCGATCGGCGGCCGCTTTGAGACGGTGACGCTCGCGCCGAACGGCCGCGGCGTCGCCTACGGCGTCGGCGACGGCATCTGGGTCAACCCGCTGCCCGACCTCGCCGGCGGCTGCCAGCCGGGCCAGAACGGCCGCCTCGTGATCCCCGGCGGCAGAGATCCCGACTGGGGCCCGGCCGACGTGCCGGCATCGATCCCCAGCCCGGCCGGCGCAGGCGGCGACGGCGGCGCGAGCGGCGGTGGCGGCGGCAGCGGCGGCAGCGACGCGCCGAGAGCGGCCGCGAGACGTCCGCGCCTCGCGCTCGCGGTGGCGAGAGCACGGCTCGCCCGCGCGCTCGCCCGCGGCCTCGCGGTCTCCGTGCAGCTGCCGGCCGGCGCGACCCGCGCGACCGTGACGGCGAAGGCCGGCCGCACCACCGTCGCGCGCGGCACGGCGAGAGCTGGCAGAGGCGGCGTCGCGACGCTGACGCTGCGCTTCACGCGCGCGGCGCGGCGGACGCTCGCCGGCCGCGGAGCGGTGCGGCTGACGCTGACCGCCGTCGCCGGTCGCGCGCAGACGCGCGCGACCGTGACGCTGAAGCGCTGAGCGCCGCCGCGATCAGGTGCCCCCGGCCGGCGGACGCACCGCGGTCCGGCAGCCGGGGCCGCGGCAGTGCGCGAGCTGGTGCAAGGTCGCGCGCAGCACGTGCACGATCCGCTGCTTGCGCGGATCGGCGTGGACGGAGCGCAGCTCGTAGGGATCGCGCGCGAGGTCGTACAGCTCCCGCTCGCCGCTGCGGTACTCGACGTAGAGCCACCGCCGCGTGCGCACCCCGCGGTACGTGAAGACCTCGCGCACCGCCGGCACGCCGGCGGCGTCCTGATCGCGCTGCCGGATGAAGTGCCGGCCGCCCGTCTCGTGCAGCAGCACCCGTCTGCTGCAGCGGCGCGGATCGCGCGCGAACGGCAGCAGCGAGCGGCCGTCGAGCAGCCGTCCCGGCAGCGCCCCGGCGACCCCCGCGATCGTCGGCGCGAGGTCGACGTTGCCGACCAGCTCGTGCGAGACGACCCCGTCCGGGATGCCCGGGCCGCGGATGATCAGCGGGACGCGGGTGGATGGTTCGTACGGCAGCATCTTGCCGCTCGGCACGCCGTGCTCGCCCTGCATGTAGCCGTTGTCGGACGTGAGGATCACGTAGGTGTCGGCGAGCTCGCCGGATCTGCGCAGCGCGTCGACGATCCCGTCCACGGCCTCGTCGACCGCGAGCAGCGACGCGCGGCGGTCGCGGAAGTCCGCGGCGATCCGGTCGACGCCCGCGGTCGTCAGCCGCGGCCGGTGGCGCAGGAAGCCGGGCTTGTCGGAGCGGTCGCGCTCGGCGAAGCCCGGCGGCGTCGGGAGCGGGGCGCCCGCGAGCGCCCGCTCGTGCCGGGGAGCCGGCCGCACGAGCCGGCCGGTGATCGCCTGCACGGCGCGGTTCTCGTGATGCGGAGCGAGGAAGGCGACCGACAGGAAGAAGGGACGCTTGGACGGGGCGCGGCGGGCGATGAAGTCGACCGCCTTGTCGCGGTAGACGTCGGTCTGGTAGAGCCGCGGGTCCTCGTCGAGCGGCGTTCCGTAGGTGCGCGCGACGCCGTTCTCGACGAGCGTGTAGCCCCACATCAGATACGTGGAGCCGTCGACGGCGCCGTACCACTCGGTCCAGCCGGGCGGCTGCTGAGCGCCGACCCCCAGCTCGTAGCCGTTCATGTACTTGCCGATGTGCGCGGTCGCGTAGCCGGCCCGCTGGAGCCAGACCGGCAGCGCGTTCGCGTGGCCGAAGCGGGCGTAGCCGCCGGTCGGCGGGTAGAGGCCTAGAACGCCGTGGTTGTGGGCGTACTGCCCGCTGAGATAGGTGGCGCGCGAGGGGCAGCAGACCGGATACGAGACGTACGAGCGGTCGAAGCTCACGCCTTGCCGCGCGAGCACGCCACGGGTCCGCGGCATCGCGGCGAGGTCGGCGACGGTCTGGTCGTCGGTCATCAGGACCACCACGTTCGGGCGGTCGGCGGCTGCTGCGCTCGGGATGAACGCGCACAGCAGCAAGGCTGCGGCGAGCAGCCGAATGGTGAGTCGCACGGCGAGATCCCCCCGCGCACGATTGCGTGCGCTGCCGGTGGATTCGAACCTGCTTCAGAACGTCGATGCCGTGAGCACACCGTCTCGCGGCGCCGGATCGCCGCCCGCGATGCTCGACGCAGCAGGGCTGCGCCTTGCGCTCGCGTTCGGCGCCCGGCATCCACGATCCGGCGCCCTCACGCCACCGCCGTCTTCTGAAACAGGTTCCTGGCGTCGATCAGGGGCCGCGCCGCTCGATGAGCGCCGGGCCCCTAGCGACAGGAGGCGGGCTGACGGGCAAAACCATGCATTCCCGATCAGTTTAGTGGAGAATGCCGCGAGGTTCAACCGGTTGGGTCGGATCGCGCAGTCCCAGCTCCTCCGCGCGCCGGCGCAGCTCGTGCTTGGAGGCGACGCCGAGCTTGAGGTAGACGTGCCCGAGGTGGCTCTCGACGGTGCGCGGGGAGATGTGCAGCTCGGCGGCGATCTCGCGCATCGTCGCGCCGGTCGCGGCGAGCCGCGCGACGCGCAGCTCCTGCGGCGTCAGGCCGTCGTCCTCGCGCACGCGCCGGCGACGGCCGCCGGCGGCGGCCAGCTCCGCGCTCAGCTGCGCCGCCAGCGGCGCGGCCCCGCGCTCCTCGGCCGTCCGCAGCGCC
>NZ_JAWSTH010000156.1:0-10050 GCF_033542075.1 Conexibacter stalactiti | reverse complement strand
CGCAGGGGCGGGGCGGCCGCGTCGCCCCCTGCCACAGAACGCGGCCGGCGCGGGCGCTCGCTGCCCGCGCCGGCCGCTGCGCTGGCCGGGTCCGCACGCGCGGCCAGCAGGTCGAAGTCGCGGTCGTAGCCGGCGTGGCGCAGTGCCGCGCCCAGCGTCGGGTCGACCAGTCCGTCGGTCGCGCGCGCGACGCGCAGCGCGACGGCGACCGCGTGGGCGAAGGTGCGCGAGACCTCGACGGCCGCGCCCCCGGCGGCGTTGACCGCGCTCAGCTCCGAGTCGTCGCGGAAGCGGCTGCAGGCCAGCTCGAACGCGGCCAGCTCGCGCTCCACGACGCGGCGGGCGGCGGGCAGCGCGGCGGGGTCGGTGACGACCACCTTCGCGGTCGTGCCGAGCGCGCGCCAGGTCGCCGTCGCGAGCGTGGTCATGAGGCCCCCGACGACGCCTGCGGGGCGGCGCTCGACGCCTGCGGCGCGCTCGACGGCGCCTGCAGCGTCGCGCCGTCGGACGACTGCGTCGCGCTGGAGCCGCTCGCGCCCGCATCGGCCGAGTCGCTCCCGCTGGCGCCGATCGAGGAGCCGCTCGTGCTCGAGCCGGCCGCGCCACTCGCGCCCGTCGCCGACGCGGCCGTCGAGGTCGTCGCGCCATCGTGCGTGCCCGCCGCGGCGAGCCCGGCGAAGGCGCCGGTCAGCACGACCGCGCCGCCGGCGAGCCAGCGGCGCGCGTGGCGGGCGCGGCGCAGGCCGGCGTCGCGCAGCGAGGTGCGGTCGGTGGGGGAGGGATCGTTCGCTGGCATGGGACCAGCGTGCGCCGCGACTGCGAGCGTCCCCTATGCCGCGCGTAAGAGTTGCCTGAGAGGCGCGCGCCTCGCACGGGCGCCCGCCCGCGCCCGCCGCCCCGCGAGGCGCCGGCCGCCTCAGCCCTCGCGGCAGTCGCTGCAGGCGCCGTGCAGCACGACGTCGTGCTCGTCGACGGCGAAGCTGAGGCGTCTGGAGACCTGCTCGATCGCCTGCTCCAGCGACGGGTCCTCGAACGGCTCGATCGTGCCGCAGTTGTCGCAGACGAGGTGATGGTGGTGGTCGCCGTCGGGCTGGTGGCGCTCGTAGCGCGCGATCCCCTGGCCGACGTCGATCCGCTGCACCAGTCTCAGCTCCGTCAGCAGCTCGAGGATGCGGTAGACGCTCGCGCGGCCGACGGCGCGGCCGCCGTCGCGCAGCCTGTCGTCGATCTCCTGCGCGGTCAGCGCGCAGTCCTGCTCGGCGAGCAGCTCGACGACCGCGTTGCGCGCGCCGCCCTTGCGGTGCCCCGCCTCCGTGAGCGTGCGCAGCGTGTGCTCCTGCCAATCGGCTGAGGAATGCGCGTGCGCGTGCGCGGTGTGCGAATGCGGTTCGGACATCCCCTCGATCGTAGCGTGCCAGCGGGCCGTGGGACTCGATCTCATCTAGACTCGGCGGCCGTGTTCGAGGCGTTCGACTACCCGTTCATGCAGAGAGCGCTCGTCGAGCTGCTGGTGCTGTCGATCGCCGCCGGCACGCTCGGCACGTGGATCGTGCTGCGCGGCCTCGCCTTCTACTCGCACGGCGTCGCCGCGGCCGCCTTCCCCGGCCTCGTGCTCGCCGACGGCCTCGGCTTCAGCGCCGCGCTCGGAGCGTTCGGCGTCGCGCTGATCTTCGCGCTGACGGTCGGGCGGCTGGCGGCGCGCGCCGACGGCGGCCACGACGCGTTGACGGCGCTCGTGCTGGTCGCCGCGCTGGCGATCGGCGTCGTGCTCGCCTCCGACGTGTTCGAGTCCGGCGCGAACGTCGAGACGCTGCTGTTCGGCTCGCTGCTGGCGATCGGCGCCGACGACATCCGCCTCGCGGCGCTCGTCGCCGCGCTCGCGCTGCTGGCGACCTTCGTGCTCGGCCAGCGCTGGCTGACGGCCGGCTTCGACCCCGGCGCGGCGCGCTCGCTCGGCGTCCGCTCACCGGCGGCCGACCTCGTGCTGCTGGTGCTGATCGCGCTCGCGGCGGTCGCGACGCTGTCGGCGGTCGGCGCGCTGCTGGCGACGGCGCTGCTGGTCGTGCCGGCGGCGACGACGCGGCTGCTGACGCGGCGGCTGCTGCCGTGGCAGCTGGCGACGGTCGCGCTCGCGGCGGCCGAGGGGACGGCCGGCCTGTGGCTGTCGTTCGAGACCAACGCGCCGCCCGGCGCGACGATCGCCGTGATCGCCGGCGGCGGCTTCGCGCTCGTCGCGCTCGGCCGCGCCGGGACGGCGACGCTCACCCACCTGCGCGCGCGGCGACTGGCCGCAACCGCGCAGCCGGGAGGCGCCGCATGAGCGACGCGAGCCCGCCGATCGCGCCGTCCGGCGCCGACAGCGCCCTCGTCACCGCCGCCGACCTCGCCGTCGGCTACAGCGCCGCGCCGGTCCTGACCGGCGTCTCCTTCGCGCTGCACGCCGGCGAGCGGATCGGCGTGCTCGGCCCCAACGGCGGCGGCAAGACGACGCTCTTCCGCGCTCTCCTGAACGAGCTGAGACCGCTCGCGGGAGAACTGAGACTCGCCGTCCGCGCCGGCACCGTCCCGCAGACCGAGCGCTCGCGGCTCGACTTCCCCGTCAGCGCGCTCGACGTCGCGCTGATGGGCACGATCGCCGGCCGCCCCTGGTGGAAGCGCCCCGGCCGCGCCGAGCGCGCCGCCGCGCACGCCGCGCTCAGACGGGTCGGTCTCGACGCACTCGCCGAGCGCTCCTTCGGCGAGCTCTCAGGCGGGCAGCGCCAGCGCGTGCTGGTCGCTCGCGCGCTCGTGCAGGACGCCCGCATCGTGCTGCTCGACGAGCCCTTCACCGGACTCGACAACGTCAGCGCGCAGCGGCTGGAGCAGCTGCTCGACGAGCTGGCGGCGGAGGGGCGCGGCGTGCTGATCGCCACGCACGACGTCGACCAGGCGCGCGCCTGGGACCAGGTCCTCTGCCTGAACCGCCGGCAGGTCGCGTTCGGCCCGCCGGCGAGCACGCTCACGCTGGAAGTGCTGGCGGCGACCTACGGCGGCTCGATCGTGACGCTGCCGCAGGACGGCGGCGAGCGGCTGGCGATCCTCCCGCCGCACCACCACGACCACGACCATTGAGCTGAAGCGCGCCCCGTGCTCGACGCCCTCACCGAGCCCTTCTCCGCCGGCATCATGCAGCGCGCGCTGCTGGAGATCCTGATCCTCGGCGCCGTCGGCGGCGCGCTCGGCTGCTGGATCGTGCTGTCGGAGCTGTCGTACGGGGCCGAGTCACTCGCGCACGGGATGTTCCCCGGCCTCGTCCTCGCGGCGCTCGCAGGCGTGCCGCTGCTGCTCGGCGGCGCGGTCGGGATCCTCGTCGCGGCGCTGGCGGTCGCGCTCGCCGGGCGGATCCCGGGCGTCGGGCGCGACAACTCGGTCGCGGTCGTCGTCACGACGCTGTTCGGGCTCGGCGTGCTGCTGGCGCTCAGCCCCGACGTGCCGCCGGGAATCCAGGGGCTGCTGTTCGGCGACATCCTCGGCACGACCGAGGGCGACCTGATCGCGGGCGCTGCGCTCGCGGCGGCGCTGCTGGTCGCGCTGCGGCTGATGCACTGGCGGCTGCTGGCGGTCGGCTTCGACCGCTCCAGCGCGCGCGCCGTCGGCGCCTCGCCGCTGGTCGCCGACGCGGTCCTGCTGACGCTGCTGGCGGTCGCGGTGCTGGTCGCCGTCCAGGGGCTCGGCAACCTGCTCGTCGTGGCGGTGCTGGTGGCGCCCGCGGCGGCGGCGCGGCTGCTCTGCCGGCGGCTGCTGCCGATGATGGTGGCGGCGGTCGCGATCGCCGTCGCGGCGGGGATCGCGGGGCTCTACCTCTCCTACTACGCGAAGGTCGCGGCCGGCGCCTCGGTCGCCGGTCTGATGGTCGCCGCGTACCTGCTCGCGCGGCTCGGCGCGCTCGCGGCGACGGCGCGTGCCTGAGCGCACGATCACCCTTACGCGCACGGCTACATTGAGTACATGCGATTCCTGACTCGAAAGACCGACATGGTGGACGCCGAGCGCGCGCTGGCCGGGCGCGAGCAGGCGATTCCCGTCCCGCCGCGGCACACGGTGCTCGGCAACCCGCTCACGCCGCCCTTCCCGGAGGGGTACGAGCGCGCGATCTTCGGCCTCGGCTGCTTCTGGGGCGCCGAGCGCGTCTTCTGGCAGGCGCCGGGCGTCTACACGACGGCCGTCGGCTACGCCGGGGGCTTCACGCAGAACCCGACCTACGAGGAGGTCTGCTCGGCGCAGACCGGCCACACCGAGGCCGTGCTGGTCGTCTTCGACCCGGCGAGAACGAGCTACGAGCAGCTGCTGAAGCTGTTCTGGGAGAACCACGACCCGACCCAGGGCATGCGCCAGGGCAACGACGTCGGCACCCAGTACCGCTCGGCGATCTACACGACCAGCGACGCGCAGGCCGAGCAGGCGCTCGCCTCCCGCGAGGTCTATGAGGCTGCGCTCAACGCGAGTTCCCCCAACGGAGGGGAGCACGGAATCCTCGGTGGAACTCGCAATGCGAAGCACGAGATCACGACCGAGATCGCCCCGGAGAGAACGTTCTACTACGCCGAGGACTATCACCAGCAGTACCTCGACAAGAACCCGAACGGCTACTGCGGGCTCGGCGGCACCGGCGTCTCCTGCCCGATCGGGCTCGCCGCGGCCTGACGGACGCTGACCCCGCGCGGGTCAGATACCTAACACCGTTCGAAGCGGAAGCGCGTGCGCGGCTAAGGTCGCACCCCCTCGCGGCCGATAGCGCAGGCAAATGCGCATATCGGAGATCGAGGGGGACGCGGCCGGCCTCAGCGCCCAGGGCCTCGTCAGCGCCGTCTACCAGCCGGTGATCGAGCTGGCCAGCGGCGGAGTCGTCGGATACGAGGCGCTCGCACGCGGCCCGCAGGGCGGCGAGCTGGAGCGTCCGGACAAGCTGCTGTCGGCCGCACGCCGCGCCGGACTGCTCAACCAGGTCGACTGGGAATGCCGCCTCGCGGCGGTCTCCGGGGCGCTCGACGCCGGCCTCGACCGCTCGACGACGTTGTTCGTGAACATGGAGCCGGAGGCGGTCGGTCCCAGTGCCGATGGCGACGGCCGCGCGCCGGAGCTGTGGCTGCGGGCCGAGCAGTCGCTGTCGGTCGCCGTCGAGCTGCCCGCCGGGGCGCTGCGCGCCCGCCCGCGCGAGCTGGTCCGCGCCGCCGACGCCTGCCGCGACCGCGGCTGGACGGTCGTGCTCGACGACGTCGGCGCCGATCGCGACTCGCTCGCGGTGCTGCCGCTGGTCGCGCCCGACGCGATCAAGCTCGACCTGCGTGCGGCGCGCGCCAACGGGACGCAGACGCCGGCGCTCGCCGACGTCGCCTCGGCCGTCTGGGCCGAGCAGGAGCGCACCGGCGCGGCGATCGTCGCGGAGGGCATCGAGACCGAGCGGCAGCTGGAGCAGGCACGCGGGATCGGCGCGACGCTCGGCCAGGGCTGGCTGTGGGGGCGCCCCGGCGCGCTGCCGAGCGAGGCCGCGCCCGGCGCCGCCGGCGGGCTCTCGCACGAGCCGCGCGGGATCGCGCTGACCGGCACCCCGTATGAGCTGGTCACCGCCGCTCGCGAGCCGCGCGACTGCGACGCGGCGACGATGGGCGCGATGAGCCGGCATCTGGAGACGCTCGCGGAGGGGATCGGCGGCGGCGCGATCGTGCTCGCCGGCTTCCAGGACGCGAGCAGCTTCAGCGGCCGCGTGCGCAGGCGTTACCGGCTGCTCGCGGCCAACGCGACGCTCGTCGCCGTCGTCGGCGCCGGGATCGGCGCGCAGCCGGCGGTCGGTGTGGTCGGCGCCGGCGTCGCCCCCGACGACGAGCTGCGGCGCGAGTGGAGCGTCGTCGTGCTCAGCCCTGGCTACGCGGCCGCGCTCGTCGGCCGAGAGCAGGAGGAAGAGGGCGACCGCCGCTTCCGCTTCGTGATGACCCATGACCGCGCGCTCGTCGTCGCGGCCGCGCGCTCGCTGGCGGCTCGGCTGGGCTGAGATGCGGGCGGTCGTGAACATCGCCCGGCGGCTCGCCGACGACCCTCGCGACGAGGGCGTGCTGATGAACTTCACCTCCGGGCTGATGTGGTTCGCGGCGGGGATCGGCGGGGCGGTCGCGCTCGCGCTGCCGGGCACCTCGCACGCCCATCTCGGCTGGCTGATCGCGTTGACGGTCGCCTCGTTCGCGTGGGGCGCGCTATTGCTGAGCCTGCGCTTCCCGAAGCCCGGGACCTGCCTCGAGCTGCGCGGGCTGACGACGGCGCTGCTGATCGGCGTCGTCGGCGTCGCGCTGTGGGCGACCGGCGGCGCGCGCAGCTACCTGCAGCCGATCCTGCTGTTCACCGGCCTGCACGTCGCCTACTTCTACCCGCCGCGGCTGGCCTGGCCGCTGCTGGCGCTGTTCGTCGCCACCTACGCCTCGCCGCTGCTCTACGACGGCCACGCGGTCGACGACGGCTACCCGGCGCGCGTGCTGCTGTTCTCGGTCGCGCTCGGCGCCACCTACGCGATCATGCGGCTGCTGAAGCGGCGCCTGGTCAGCGCCGAGCAGCGCCAGCGCGCGATGGCAGAACGCGACGCGCTGACGGGGCTGGCGAACCGGCGCGCCTTCGACAGCGCGCTCGCCGACGCCGTCGAGCAGCGGGACCAGCACGGCCGCTCGGCCGCGCTGCTGCTGATCGACTTCGACGACTTCAAGGCGGTCAACGACACGTACGGCCATCCCGTCGGCGACGCGGTGCTGCAGGCGGTCGCCGTCGCCTGCGAGCCGGAGGTGCGCGGCGTCGACTGCCTCGCGCGGATCGGCGGCGACGAGTTCGCCGTCGTCGCGCCGGGCGCGGGCGCCGTCGGCGCCGAGCGGCTCGCGGCCGCGCTGCACGCGGCGATCGCCGCCGCCCCGCTGGTGCCGGAGGTCGGCGCGGTCGCGGTCACGATCGCGTGGGCGACGGTGCCCGACGACGCGGTGACGGCCGATCACCTCTTCCGCGTCGCGGACCGTCGCCTGATGGAGCGCAAGCGGGCACGCAGGGCGGGCGGCCGCAGACGCCGCACGCGCAGCGCGGCGACGCGCACTCCGCACCCGTCGGCCTGAGCGCGCGACGCGCGCGCCGCACCCGTCCGCCTGAACGCGCTCCGCCCGGCGGCGCCGGCGCCGGCGCACGCTTGTCGCGCGCGCGGGTCGCCGCTCAGACCGGCGCGACCTGCTCCTGCGTCAGCCGCATCGCCTCGCGCACCCGCCGCAGCCAGCGGATCGTCGCGTGCAGGTGCTCGACCTCGGCGTCGCGCACCATCGCCGCCGCGACCGCCGGCCACGATGGCGCGTCCGCGACGAGCGCCTCGACGTCGCGCCCGCCCTCGTGCTCCTCCAGTCGCTCGACGCAGACGCGCTCCTGCTCATGCGTCAGCTCGATCAGGCGCGGCAGGTCGGCGGGGCGCGACAGCGCCAGCTTCAGGTGCAGCTCCTCGCGCAGCGGTGCCAGCGACGACGTCGCCGCCATCCACTCGTCGAACCGTCCCAGACCGCGCTCGGTCGGCTCGTAGACGACGCGCGGCGCCCCGCGCACGGTCCGCCGCCGCGTCGGCGCGACGGCCTCGTCGTCGCCGGGGACCGGGCGCACCAGCCCCTCCTGCTCGAGCTTGTCGAGCGCGACGTAGATCGCGCCGGCGTTGAGCTGCCAGGCGGGGCCGACCTGCTCCTCGAAGCGCTGCACGAGGTCGTAGCCATAACCGCGCCGTTGCACCAGCAGTCCGAGGACCGCGTATTTCACTGACATGCCGTGCCTCGCACTGTCCGGCCACCCCTAAATTGCTCGCCCCGTGAAACGCGAGCGTACCTCAAGGTCACGACGCCTGCCAGCGGTCGTCCAGCAGGCTGGACAAGGTGTCCACGAGGGTGGACGTGGCACGGCGCCGGGGCCGGGGCGCCGGGCGCGGAGGCGGCTGGGGCGCTCGCTACAGTCCCCCGATGCCACGACTCACGTTCCCCCGCTTCGCAGTGCCCGTCCTGCTCGCCCTCTCCGTCGGCCTCGCCGCGTGCGGCGGCTCCGACGAGCCCGAGCAGGTCGACGCGACCGTGACGCAGCCGCGCACGACGCCGACGCAGGCCGCGACGGTGACGATGCCGACGGAGACGACGCCGGCGCCGACGACCACGACCCCGCCTCCGACGACGCAGCCGCAGACGACGGCCACCCAACCGCCCGCGACGACGCCCGCGCAGACGACGCCGGAGGACACCGGCGGCGCGACCGCGCCCCCGGCCGACGATCCCGGCGGCGCCGCGCCCGGCGAGGACGGCGGCGGCACCGCCGCTCCCGCGTCCTCCTCCTGCGGCAACGTCGCCGGCGGCTTCATCACCGGCGTGCAGGCCGAGGGCGCCGACTGCTCCGAGGCGAGCGGCGTTGCCAGCGCCTGGATCGACGCGATCGGCGAGTCCGGTCCCGACGCCGACGTGGCGGCCGCCGGCTTCGCCTGCAGCGGCTCGCTCGCCGGCACCAAGACGAGCGTCACCTGCATCGCCGACGGCGGCAGACGCGTCACCTTCCAGGCCGCTCCGTAGCGGCCTCACAGCGGCCGTCGCGGGCTCTTCGCCCGTCGCGCTGCTACCGTCAGTGACACGAGCGGCGCCTTGCCGCTCGTGAGGTTCTGGTCTTCGAGGTGCGCTTGGAGCGCGATTCGGGTCAAGGAATCTCCCGAATCGTCCGTGTGCCGGGACGGATTTCCTCCCCGCCGCGAGAAGGAGCACCAACAGAATGTCCACGTCCTTTGCCGATCTCGGCAGCTCGACTGCGGTCGTCAACGCGCTCTCCAAGCGCGGCATCGACACCGCCTTCCCGATCCAGCAGCTCGTCGTCCCCGACGTGCTCGAGGGTCACGACGTCCTGATCCAGTCGCCGACCGGCAGCGGCAAGACGCTCGCGTTCGGCGTGCCGCTCGTCGACTGCATCGAGGCGACCGACAAGCGCCCGTCGGCGCTCGTGCTCGCCCCCACGCGGGAGCTGGCGACGCAGATCGTCGAGGAGATCCGCGAGCTGGCGCACGCCCGCGCGCTCTCGATCACCGCCGTCTACGGCGGCGTCGGCCTCGAGAGACAGGCTCGCAACGCCGCCAGATCGCACATCCTCGTCGCGACCCCCGGCCGGCTCGAGGACCTGCTCGCGCGCAGAGCGTTCACGCTCGCGAACGTGAAGCTGCTCGTGCTCGACGAGGCCGACCGCATGCTCGACATGGGCTTCCGCCCGGCCGTCGACCGGATCGTCCGCGCGACCAACGAGGACGATCGCCAGACGATGCTCTTCTCGGCCACGCTGAAGGGCGAGGTCGACCGGATCGCGAGCGAGTACACCTACGAGGCCAGACGCCACGAGCTGGCGCCGGCGCCGGAGAGAGTGGCCGACATCGACCACCGCTTCCTGCCGGTCGTGCACGAGCACAAGCTCGACCACCTCGTGAAGGAGCTGCGTCACCACGACCGCGGCCTGACGCTCGTCTTCGTCAGAACGAAGCGCGGCGCCGACCGTCTCGTCAAGCGCCTCAGAGCACAGAACGTCGAGTCGGTCGCGATGCACGGCGACAAGACGCAGGGCCAGCGCGAGCGCGCGCTCGCACGTTTCGAGCGCGGCGAGGTCGACGTGCTCGTCGCGACCGACGTCGCCGCCCGCGGCATCGACGTCAACGGCGTCAGCCACGTGATCAACTTCGACGCGCCCGAGGACCGCGAGGGCTACGTCCACCGCATCGGCCGCACCGGCCGCGCCGGCGCGACCGGCGTCGGCATCACCTTCGTGATGGCCGACCAGGCGAAGGACATGGGCAAGCTCGCCGTCGAGCTCGGCCTGCAGCGCGAGTTCGCCGAGACCGGCTTCTCCGTCGACGTCGCGCCGCAGCGTCAGCAGCAGCGTCAGGGCAACGGCAGCAACGCCGCCGGCGGCGGTCGCAACCGCAACCGGCGCCGGCGCGGTCGCGGCGGCGCGGGCGGCGGTGCGCAGGGCGGCGGCCAGCAGGGCGGCGGCGCCTCCTCG
>NZ_JAWSTH010000155.1:0-10725 GCF_033542075.1 Conexibacter stalactiti | reverse complement strand
AGCGCCGGCGGCTGGCGGGGCAGCCGCGGCGGGCGCCTTCGCGGCGGGCGCGCCCGCGGCGCCGGAGACGGCGAGCGCGGTGGCGGGAAATGCGGTGGCGATCGCGAGCGCGCCGGCCGCGACATGCCGCGGGCGCACGCGCAACTGGTGGGGTTGCGTGGGCAACGGAGTGTGACCTCCTGTGAGCCGACCACACGCCTACGGGGTTAGCTGACGGGCTCGCGGCGGCAAGACGGCCCGCGGCGCACCCGCATCAGCGTGGTGCGCTCGGCATGACGGTCGGTCGTCGCTACGGCGGCAGCAGCCGCCGATTCGCCCCCGCCGGGAAGGATTCGCACTGGCGATCCCGGCTGTGGGTCCCCCGTTCGCCCCCGTTTCGGACAGGGGCGACTCGGCAGGTCGGTTGTGGTCGGCCACGGTAGCCCCAGGCGCCAGGGTCTCTGTGCCCGATCTCACAGAACAGGCCAATCAGGTCAGAGTTCTGACCGATTTCACGGCCATTCCTGCACAAACTTCTGAAGAACTGATCGAACCTGATGCGTTGCGCGGCCGTCGCCGAAGGGCCAGAATGGCGTCCGTGGCCAACCGCGACCGCCTGACGGGGCTCGACTCCTCGTTCCTCCACCTCGAGCACGACTCCGCGACCCACATGCACGTCGCATCGTGCATGGTGTTCGAGGGGCCGCCGCCGACCCACGACGAGTTGGTCGCGCATGTCGAGGCGCGCCTGCACCTGGTGCCGCGATATCGCCAGCGGCTCGCGTTCGTGCCGCTCTCCCAAGGCCGCCCGGTGTGGGTCGACGATCCCCACTTCAACACGCGGTACCACGTCCAGCACCACGCGCTCCCCTCGCCCGGCGGCGAGGAGGAGCTGAAGCAGCTCGCCGGCCGCGCCTTCTCGCAGCAGCTCGACCGCAACAAGCCGTTGTGGGAGCTGTGGCTCGTCGAAGGGCTCGCCGACGGCCGCTTCGCGCTGCTCGGCAAGACCCACCACGCGCTCGTCGACGGGATCTCCGGCGTCGACATCACGACCGTCCTGTTCGACCTCACGCCCGAGCCGACGCCGACGCCCGCGCCCGACGCGCCGTGGGTGCCGCGGCCGCTGCCGACCAACGCGCAGCTGCTCGCCGACGCGCTGCTGGAGCGCACGACCGTCCCGGGCGAGATCGCGCGCGGCATGCGCGCCTCCCTGCGCGCCCCGCGACGGGTCTTGAGAAAGGTCGTCGGCGACCTCTCCGCGGTCGGCTCCTTCACGCTCCCGGGCGTCCGCGGCGCGCCGCCGAGCCCGCTCAACGTACGGATCGGCCCGCACCGCCGCTTCACCTGGAGCGACGCCGAGCTGTCGCGCGTGAAGGCGATCAAGGACGCGCTCGGCGGGACCGTCAACGACGTCGTGCTGGCGACCGTCGCCGGCGGCCTCGGCCGCTACCTGCGCGCCCACGGCCATCCGACGATCGACCTCGTGCTGCGCGCGATGATCCCCGTCTCGGTGCGCGCCGACGCCGAGCGCGGCGCGCTCGGCAACCAGGTCGCCGCGATCTGGGCCGGGCTGCCGGTCGGCGTGACCGACCCGCTGGAGCGGCTGGAGCTGGTCAAGCGCGAGATGGAGGGGCTGAAGGAGTCGGGCCAGGCGGTCGGCGCGCGCGTGCTGACGGAGCTGACCGGCTTCGCGCCGCCGACGGTGATGGCGCAGGCGGCGCGGCTGCAGGCCCACCAGCGCTTCTTCAACCTCGTCGTCACGAACGTCCCCGGCCCGCAGCTGCCGCTGTACGTGCTCGGCCGCCGGATGCAGGCGATCTACCCGATGGTGCCGCTGGCGCAGAACCAAGCGCTCGGGATCGCGATCATGAGCTACGACGGCCGCATCTCGTTCGGCCTCAACGCAGACTTCGACGCGCTGCCCGATCTCGAGCTGCTCGCCGGGCAGCTGTCGGAGGCGCTCGAGGAGCTGGCCGTGGCCGCCGGGCTGCCGCCGCTCGACACGCCCCGCAGACGCCGCAACGGCCGGCCGAGCAGAAGAGCCGGCGAGAAGGCACGCGCCGCTGCCGGCCGCGCCGCGCGATAGCGTCTCCCGCGATGACCGCCGACCAGCCCGCCCAGCCGTCGCATCGCGGCCTGCGCCGACTCGGCGGCGGCCTGCTCGCCGTCGCGATCGGCCTCGGCGCCGTCGTGCTGCTGGTGATGTTCCTCAACTCGCGCGACAACGCGCACGTCGACCAGGGCACGACCGCGCAGCCGGGCGTCGCCTTCGCCACGCCGCGGGACTACCTCGGCAGCGAGCAGGTGAGACTGCTGCGCGCCGGCGACGTCTTCGTCGTCTACGGCGGCGCGAGAGCGCCGCCGGCGCTGGTCGCGCTGCGGGAGAGACTGTCCGGCCCGCCCGACCCCGCGATCGAGGCCGCCGGCCAGGCCGTGATCCTGACGCGCAGAGCGGGGACCGACGGCGTCGTCGCGCTCGGCGGCGAGCGGATCCTCAGAACGGCCGACCCGGCCGACCCGGCGCTGGAGCAGTTCGCGTCGCAGCTGCTCGGCGGCGGCACCGAGTAGAGCGTCGGCCGCCGTCTCGGCGGGACGCGATGGCATGATGAGCCCATGCCAACAGGTCCCCTTCGCCTCGCGCTCTGCCAGCTGAACGCCACGGTCGGCGACATCGCCGGCAACGAGCGCAAGATCGTCGACGGCATCGCCGCCGCGCGCGGCCAGCAGGCGCAGCTCGTGCTCTTCCCCGAGCTGGCGCTGACCGGCTACCCGCCGGAGGACCTGCTGCTGAAGGAGCATTTCCTCAGCGACGCGCGCGCGGCGCTGGAGCGGATCGCCGCGGAGGCGACCGGGATCGTCGCGCTCGTCGGCTTCCCCGAGCGCGGCGACGACGTCTACAACGCGCTCGCGGTGCTCGCCGACGGCAAGGTGCAGGCGATCTACCGCAAGCTCTACCTGCCCAACTACGGCGTCTTCGACGAGCAGCGCTACTTCGCCGCCGGCGACGGCGGCGCGCTGATCGACGTCGGCGGCGTGAAGATCGGGCTGACGATCTGCGAGGACATCTGGGAGGCCGGCCCGCCGGCCTCCGACGAGGCGTACGCCGGCGCGTCGGTGATCGTCAACCTCAGCGCCTCGCCCTACCACGCCGGCAAGGGCGCCGAGCGCGAGCGGATGCTGATCCAGCGCGCGCGCGACACGATGTGCGTCGTCGCCTTCTGCGGCCTCGTCGGCGGCCAGGACGAGCTGGTCTTCGACGGCCACTCGCTCGTGCTCGACCACCGCGGCGAGGTCGTCGCGCGCGCCGGCCAGTTCACCGAGGAGCTGCTGGTCGCGACGATCGACCCGCTCGCGCCGCGCACCTACCGCCTGCGCGACGCGCGCCTGCGCGCCGCCGGCAGGAACGCGAGAGCGGTGCCGACGATCGCGACGCTGGAGCTGCCGCCCGCGGCGGCGCCGGACGAGCAGCTGCGCACCGGCGGCCCGGTCGCGCCGATGCTCGACGAGACGGCCGAGGTCTATGCCGCGCTCGTCGCCGGCCTGCGCGACTACGTCGGCAAGAACGGCTTCAGACGGGTCGTGCTCGGCCTCTCCGGCGGTGTCGACTCGGCGCTGGTGGCGGCGATCGCGGTCGACGCGCTCGGCCCCGACGGCGTCGCCGTCGCGGTGATGCCCTCCCCCTACTCCTCCAGCGAGACGCAGGAGGACGCCCGGCAGCTCGCGCGCAACCTCGGCGTCGAGCTGTTCGAGTTCGACATCGCGCCGACGATGGAGGCGTACGAGCGCACGCTCGCCGAGCCGTTCGCCGGCCGCGACCCGGACCTGACCGAGGAGAACCTGCAGGCGCGCATCCGCGGCAACCTGCTGATGGCGCTCTCCAACAAGTTCGGCTGGCTCGTGCTGGCGACGGGCAACAAGTCGGAGATGTCGGTCGGCTACTCGACCCTCTACGGCGACCTCGCGGGCGGCTTCGCCGTCATCAAGGACTGCCCGAAGACGCGCGTCTACGCGCTCACACGCCACCGCAACGAGGTCGCGATCGCCGACAGCGGCGAGCCGCTGATACCGCCGGCGATCATCGAGCGCGCGCCGAGCGCCGAGCTGCGGCCGGATCAGAAGGACGAGGACTCGCTGCCGCCCTACGCCGTCCTCGACCCGATCCTCGACGGCTACGTCGAGCAGGACCTCGGCCGCGAGCAGCTGATCCAGCGCGGCTTCAAGCCCGAGGACATCGACCACGTGATCAAGCTCGTCGACCGCGCCGAGTACAAGCGCCGCCAGGCGCCGCCCGGGATCAAGATCACCGGCCGCGCCTTCGGCCGCGACCGCCGCGTCCCGATCACCAACCGCTATCTCGGCTGAAAGCTGACAATCGCTGGCGATCGCGTTACACGGTCGCTTGCGTTTTCTTCCGGTGCATGGGTAGGTTCGTTTCGACCTAATCGATCATCGGCGCGCACAGATGTACGGGGAGTGCGCCGTGGCGTAGGAGGAGAGAACGAATGCATGCACCGGTTCGCCGGCCCCTGGGCCGGCGCCGAACGTCGCTGGGCGCACGCGCCGGCGGCTCGGCCGGACGCGCCGGCGGCCTCGCCGCGACGGCCGCGCTCGCGTTTGCCGTCAGCGCGCTCGCCGCGCCGGCCGCCCAAGCGCGGCAGCTGTCGGTCGACCACCTCACCGTCGACCGCATGCAGGCGCCGCTCGGGCTCGGCACGACCGACCCGAACCTCGGCTGGCGCCTTGACGGCGACGGCCGCGGCCGCGCGCAGTCGGCCTACCGCGTGCTGCTCGCCGGCAGCGCGAGCGCGCTCGCGAACGGCAGCGGCGACGTGTGGGACAGCGGCCGCGTGCAGAGCGGCGCCTCGGCCAACGTCGACTACCGCGGACCCGCGCTCAGAACGGCGACGAGGTACCACTGGAAGGTGCAGGTGTGGGACGAGCGCGGGCGCGCGTCGGACTGGTCCGCCCCGGCGACCTTCCAAACCGGTCTGCTGAACGCCGCCGACTGGGACGCCTCCTGGATCGCCGCGCCGGCCGACACGCTCGACTTCAGAGGCGCGAGCTGGATCTGGTTCGACGAGAACGACCCCGTCGGCGGCGTGCCGGCCGTCACGCGCTGGCTGCGCGGCACGGTCACGCTCGACAGCGCGCCGATCGCCTCCGGCCGCCTCATCTTCACCGCTGACGACGAGGCGGCCGTCTACGTCAACGGCACGCTCGTCGCCGACACGCACGAGCTGCGCGAGGGCGACCGCGACGCGTGGCAGAAGGCGCAGTCGATCGACGTCGCCAGACACCTCAGAGCGGGCGCCAACACGATCGCGGTGCAGGCGAGAAACCGCCTCACGCAGGAGAACGGCACGCCATCCCCGACCGGCTTCCTCGGCCGGCTGCGCGTCACCTACGACGGCGGCGCGCCTGCCACGACGCTCAGCACCGGCGCCGGCTGGAAGGCGCACGACAGCGAGGTCGCCGGCTGGCAGACACAGGCGTTCGACGACTCCGGCTGGAGAGCGGCGCGCGTCGCCGCGCCGTACGGCCAGGGCCCGTGGGCCTCCAACGTCGTGCTGCCCGGCGGCACCTCGCCCTACCTGCGGCGCGAGTTCAGCGCGACGAGAGCGATCGCGAGCGCCCGCCTCGACGTCTCCGCGCTCGGCATCTACGAGCTGCGGATCAACGGCAGACGCGTCGGCGACGAGCTGCTGGCACCCGGCTGGACCGAGTACGACGCGCACGTCCCGGCGCAGACCTACGACGTCACCGGCCTCGTGCGGCCCGGTGCCAACGCGCTCGGCGCGCTGCTCGGTGAGGGCTGGTACGCCGGCCGCCTGCAGGGCGGTCGCAGATGGGGCACGACGCCGGCGCTGCTGGCGCAGCTGGAGATCACCTACGTCGATGGCACGCGCGAGCGGATCGTCACCGACGACAGCTGGCGGGCCGGCAGCGGCGGCGTGCAGGCGTCGGGGATCTACGACGGCGAGAGCTTCGACGCCCGCGCCGAGCAGCCCGGCTGGGACCGACCGAGCTTCAGCGGCGGCTGGCCGAACGCGGTCAGACGCAGCGAGAGAACGACCGTCTTCCCCGCCCAGGCGCCGCCGATCCGGGTCACGAAGACGCTCAGACCGGTCGCGGTCACGCAGCCGGCGCCGGGGACCTACATCTTCGACATGGGCCAGAACTTCGCCGGCTGGGCGCGCCTTCACGTGACCGGCGAGGCCGGCAGAAGAGTCCGCCTGCGCTTCGGCGAGGTGCTGGAAGACGACGGCACGCTCTACCGCGCGCACCTGCGCGGCGCCCAGCAGACCGACACCTACACGCTCTCCGGCGATCCGGCCGGCGAGACGTGGGAGCCGCGCTTCACCTACCACGGCTTCCGCTACGTCGAGGTGACCGGCTATCCCGGCGTGCCGTCGCTCGACGCCATCGACGGCCGCGTCGTCACGACCGACGCGCCGAGATACGGCAGCTTCGGCACCTCGGACGCGCTCGTCGACCGGATCCAGCAGAACATCCTCTGGGGCCAGTGGAGCAACTTCATGACGGTCCCGACCGACGCCTCGCAGCGCGACGAGCGGCTCGGCTGGACCGGCGACATCCAGGCGTTCGCCTCGACCGCCGCGTTCAACGGCGACTACGCCAACTACCTCGACCAGTGGCTGCTGACGCTGCGCGACAGCCAGGGCGCCAACGGCGCCTACCCCGACGTCGCGCCGCGCACCTGCTGCGGCGAGGGCACCGCCGGCTGGGGCGACGCCGGCACGGTCGTTCCGTGGGAGCTGTACGAGCACTACGGCGACGCGCGCGTGCTGGCCGACAGCTACGACTCGATGGTGCGCTGGATCGACTACCTGCGCGCGAACTCCAACGGCCTGATCCGGCCGGACGCCGGCTACGGCGACTGGCTCGCGAATGCCGACACGCCGAAGGACCTGATCGGGACCGCCTTCTTCGGCTACTCGACCGAGCTTGTGCGCAGAGCGGCGCTCGTGCTCGGCAAGGAGGACGACGCGGCGCAGCTCAGAGCGCTCCACGACCAGATCGCCGACGCCTTCGCGAGACGCTGGGTCCGCGCCGACGGCCGCGTCGGCAGCGGCAGCCAGACCTCGTACGCGCTCGCGCTGCACTTCGGCCTCGTGCCGGAGGCGACGCGCGCGGCGGCGGCCGCGAGACTGGCCGCCAACGTCGAGGCGCGCGACGGCCACCTCTCGACCGGCTTCCTCGGGACGCCGTTCCTGCTGTCGGTGCTCGCCGACTCCGGCCGCGGCGACCTCGCGTACCGGATCCTCGAACAGCGCACGTGGCCGTCGTGGGGCTACATGATCGGCAACGGCGCGACGACGATCTGGGAGCGCTGGGACGGCATCAGAGTCGACGGCGGCTTCCAGGACCCGGGCATGAACTCGTTCAACCACTACGGGCTCGGCTCGATCGGCGACTGGCTCTACGGCGCCGTCGGCGGGATCGCGCCCGACCCGGACGCGCCGGGCTACCGCCGCATCGTCGTGCGCCCGACGCCGGGCGGCACGCTGACCGACGCAAACGCGAGCGTCGAGAGCGACTACGGGCAGGCGCGCAGCGCCTGGTCGCGCGACGGCCGGCGCATGCGGCTCGACGTCGAGGTGCCGGTCAACGCCGTCGCCGAGGTCCACGTCCCGCGGGCGGTCGGCCAAGAGGTCCGCGAGGCCGGCGAAGTCCCCTCGCAGCGCGAGGGCGTCAGATTCCTCCGCAGCGAACCCGACGCGCTCGTCTACGAGGTCGGCTCCGGCAGCTACCGCTTCATCGCCGCCGACCCCGGGCCGGGCGGCAGAGAGCCGGGCGAGCCGAGAGAGCCGCCGAGAAGAGGCGGCAGAGACAGAACGGCGCCGCGGATCGACGGCGCGAAGGTCTCGCCCACGCGTGTGGTCGCCGGCCGCCGCGCGACGCTGCGCTACACGGTCAGCGAGCCGGCGCGGGTGCGGATCGCGCTGCAGCAGCGGCGCGAGCGCGGCCGCGGCTGGCGCGAGCTGCGCACCAGCACCGTCACCGCGCGCAGCGGGCGCAACAGCTGGACGGTCCCGACGCGACGGCTGCAGCGCGGCGCCCACTGGCTCGTGCTGGTCGCGACCGACAGCGCCGGCAACCGCTCGCGCGAGCGCGCCGCCGGCTTCACCGTGACGCTGAAGAAGAAGCGCTGAGAACGCAAGAAGCCGCCTCTTCGGAGGCGGCTTCTACGCGGGGGGGCAGGTCTGGGGCGGGAGGCGCTGACGGTGCGCCTCCCGCCCGGTTTCCTGGCCGGGAGATCGGCGCCAGCCGATCTCCCAATGCAATCGGCGCCAGCCGATTGCACGCTCGCAACCAGGAGGCTTGGGCTACGCCGCGACGGGCGCCAGCAGGTCGGCGATCTTGACGTCGCCAGCCTGCGTGTTGAGGCCGGCGGCGAGCCGGGGATCGCTCTCCAGCGCCGCCTCGACGCCCTTGTCGGCAAGCGCGCGGACGTACGGCATCGTCGCGTTCGTGAGCGCGCGCGTCGAGGTCGCGGGGACGGCGCCGGGCATGTTCGCGACGCAGTAGTGGAGGATCCCGTCGACGACATAGGTCGGCTCGCCGTGCGTCGTCGGTCTCGACGTCTCAGCGCAGCCGCCCTGGTCGATCGCCACGTCGACGATCACCGCGCGCTCGCGCATCTTCGACAGCAGCTCGCGCGTGATCAGCTTCGGCGCCGCGGCGCCCGGGATCAGGACCGCGCCGATCACGACGTCGGCGTTGGAGACCTCTTCCTCCAGCGACAGCGGGTCGCTCATGACGACGCGGATGCGGCCGTCGAAGCGGTCCTCCAGCTCGCGCAGGCGGCGCGGGCTGCGCTCGAGGATCGTCACCTCGGCGCCCATGCCGGCCGCGACGCGGGCGGCGTTGAAGCCGACGACGCCGCCGCCGATCACGACGACGCGCGCCGGCGCGACGCCGGGGACGCCGCCGATCAGCACGCCGCGCCCGCCGAGCGGGTGCTGGAGGAAGTAGGCGCCGGCCTGGCCGGCGAGGCGGCCTGCGACCTCGGACATCGGTGCCAGCAGCGGCAGCGAGCCGTCGGTCTCGGTGACGGTCTCGTAGGCGATGCCGGTCGTGCGGGCGGAGACGAGCGCGTCGGTCAGCGCCGGCTCGGCGGCGAGGTGGAGGTACGTGAAGAGCGCGGTCTCCTCGCTCAGCAGCGGGTACTCGGCGGCGATCGGCTCCTTCACCTTCACGAGCAGCTCGGCGTCGCCCCAGACGGTGGCGGCGTCGCCGATCAGCTGCGCGCCGGCGGTGGCGTAGGCGTCGTCGGCGAAGCCGGAGCCGACGCCGGCGCCGGCCTCGACCAGCACCTCATGACCTGCTCCGACCAGCTCGGCCGCACCGGCCGGGGTCAGCGCGACGCGCCGCTCAGCGGGCTTGATCTCCTTCACGACGCCAACGCGCATCTGTCCAGCTCCTCGAAGTCCGTGCCCCGCCGCCAGCCGACGGGCGCATTCGATGCACGCAAGCGTCTCGCGCGGCGAGCCTCAGATCACCCCGACGGAACGTCGCACGTACCGGCAGACCGCAAGACGTTCTGTCGCAGCACTGCTGTGCGAAGCTTGCGGCTGCGATGACCGTCGACCTCCCCCCTCGCATCACCGTCGCGCAGGCGCTCGCGCTGCCGCCCGTGCAGCGCGGCCTGCCGCTCGTCGTCGCCGGCGAGCGCAACCTCGACCGGCCGATCCGCTGGGTGCACGCGGGCGAGGTCTCCTACATCGCGTCGGTGCTGCTCGGCGGCGAGCTGCTGCTGACGACCGGGATGGGGATCGGACGCAGAGCGGCCGACCAGCGCCGTTTCGTGCAGGAGCTCGACGAGGCTGGCGCGGCGGCGCTGTTCGTCGAGCTGGGCGGCGCGCTCGACGACCTGCCGCCGGCGCTCGTGCGCGAGGCCGAGCGGCGCGGGCTGCCGCTCGTCGCCTTCCGCCGCGACGTCAGATTCATCCCGGTCACCGAGGCGATTCACACCGAGCTGGTCAACGGCCGCTATGCGGTGCTGCAGCGCTGCGACGAGATCCACGGCCAGCTGACGCAGGTCGTGCTCGACGGCGGCGGCATCCCGGAGGTGCTGCGCGTGCTGGCCGAGACGTTCGCGACGCCGGTCGTGCTGGAGGCGGCGAGCGGTCGCGTGCTCGCCCACGCCGTTCCCGGCGGCGACGAGCAGGGGGACGAGGCGCTCGACGCGTGGGCGACGTCGCGTGGGCGAGGCGCCTGGCAGGCAGGCCTCTCCGCCCCCGTCCCGCTCGGCCACGGCGCGCCGGGGCGGCTCGTCGTGCTGCCGGTCTCCGCCCCGCTCGACGAGCTGGCGCGGCTGGTGCTCGACCGCGCCGCCGGCCTCGTCGCGCTGTCGCTGCTGCGCAGCCGCCAGGAGGAGGAGCTGGTCGCGCGCGAGCGCGGCAGCTTCCTGCTGGCGCTCACCAGCGGCCGCCTGAGCGCGACCGCCGCGCGCCGTCAGGCGCAGCTGATCGGCTTTGCGCCCGCGTCAGGCCAGCTGCTGCCGCTGGCGGCAGAGACGCAGGCGGAGGTCGAGCCGGCCGAGTGGAGCCTCGTGCTGCGCGACGCGCAGGTCGAGCTGGAGGGCCGCGGCACGCCGGCGCTCGTCGGCCAGCGCGAGCGCGCCGGCACGCTGCTGGCGCTGGTGGCGCTGCACGGCGGCGGCGAGCGCGAGCGGACCGCCGAGCTGGCCGCCGCCGCGCTGCGAACGGCGGTCGCGCGGCG
>NZ_JAWSTH010000154.1:0-10752 GCF_033542075.1 Conexibacter stalactiti | reverse complement strand
AGGCCGCGCCCGCGGCGCCGCCCGCCGCGTCACCGGAGCCCGCGGCGCGCCACGCCCCGCCGCTCACCCCACGCTCCCGTCGTCGGCCAGCGGCGCGAGCGCGAGGCCGCGGCCACGTGCGAAAGCGGCGGCGCGATGGACGAAGGCGACCGTCTCGGCGCAGTCTGCGCGGCGCGCGCCGGGACCGAGGCCGTCGTGGCACAGCACGACCGCCCCGTCGTGCAGCCGCGCGGCGGTCGCGTCGAGCATCGCGGCGGCGTCGTCGCCGCGCCAGTCGTGCGTGTCGGCGCTCCAGTCGACCAGCCGCAGGCCGCGCTCGGCGGCCAGCTCGGCTGACCATTCGGCGCGGTCGCCCCACGGCGTCCGCCACAGCCGCGGCCGTATGCCGAGCGCGGAGAGGCGGGCGAGCGCCACGTCGGCGTCGAAGGCGGCCCAGGCGCGGTCGCGCGCGGAGTGGCGGACGTGCTCGTCGCAGTGCAGCTCGACGCGGTGGCCCTCGGCGACGGCGCGAGCGACGACGGCCGGCTCCGCCGCGGCGCGCGCGGCGATCACGAAGAAGGTCGCGTGCGCGCCCTCGGCGGCGAGCGCGTCGAGCACGCGCGGCGTCCAGCGCCGGTCGGGGCCGTCGTCGAATGTGAGCGCGAGCGCGGCCATCGCGGTCACGCCTACCCCCGTTGCTCGCGGCACATGCGGCAGCCGCTCCCGGCATCTGCGGCGGCGGCTGCGCGCGGCACACGCGCCGCCGCCGCCGGGGATCGGCATCCCCGTGACGGCCGGAAACGGTCTGAGAGCGATGTCAGACGGCGCACGGACGCGCCTCGAAAGGTCAAGAGATCGTGAGTGGCGCCGACGAACTGGGTGTGTCGCCCAATGACGGTGCATCCGTGGCAGCCCGCGTGGAGACCGGACTGCCCTCCTCCACGAGCTTCGCCGTCGCGCGGCAGCCGATCCTCGACCGCGCCGGCGGCACGCTCGGCTATGAGCTGCTGTGCCGGCCCGTGGCGGTCGCCGTCGAGGCGCCGGAGGCGGCCACCGCCGCGGTGATCCTGCACGCCTTCGGCGACGTCGGGCTGGAGAGCTTCGTCGGGCCCGCGCGGGCGTTCGTCAACGTGACGCGCAGATTCCTGCTGCAGCAGCGACCGCTGCCGCTGCCGCCCCAGCGCGTCGTGCTGGAGCTGCTGGAGGGTCAAGAGGTCGACGATGCGCTGCTGGAGGTGCTGCGCGAGGCGGTCGCCGCCGGCTTCAAGATCGCGCTCGACGACTTCGTGCTCGCGCCCGAGCGCTACCCGCTCGTCGAGCTGGCGACCTACGTCAAGCTCGACGTGCGCGAGCACACGCCCGCCTCGCTGGCGCGCAACGCCGCGCTGCTGAAGGCACGCGGCGTCGAGCTGATCGCCGAGAAGGTCGAGGACGCGGAGGAGCACCGCCGCTGCATGGAGCTCGGCTTCGACGCCTTCCAGGGCTACTTCTACGAGCGCCCCGAGACGTGGCAGGGCCACTCCGTCCCGACCGCGCAGCTGACGACGCTGTGCGAGCTGGCCGCGACCGACAGCGACGTCTCACTGCATCGGCTGGAGCGGATCGTGCGCCGCGACGCCGGCATCGGCCACCGGCTGCTGCGCTTCGCCAACTCCGCGCTCGTCTCGCCGCACGACCCGATCCGCTCGCTGCGCCAGGGCCTCGCGCTGCTGGGGACCGCGCAGGTGCGCCGCTGGGCGCTGCTGTTCGGGATAGCGGGCGTCCCCGACGTCCCGCACGTGCTGCTGGAGACCGCGCGCGTGCGCGCCGGCGCCGCCGAGGCGCTCGCGGCCGGCGTGGCCGGCGCTGACCCCGACCGTGCCTTCATCGTCGGCCTCTTCTCGGTCCTCGACGCGATCACCGCGACCCCGATGCCGGAGCTGCTCGCCGACCTGCGGCTGCATCCGGCGATCACCGGCGCGCTGCTCGACGGCAAAGGGCCCGAGGGTCAGCTGCTGGCGGCGCTGGTCGCGTTCGAGCACGGCACGCCGCCGCCGGCCGACTCCCCGGTCGACGACGAGCAGGTCGCGCTCGCCTACCGCGAGCAGGTCGCCGACCCGTCGGCGCGGCTCCGCTTCGGCTGAAGCTCAGGCCGCGGCCGACGGAACCGCGACCGCGGTGCGGTTGCGACCGTCGCGCTTGGCGCGGTAGAGCGCGGCGTCGGCCTGCGCCAGCAGCGCCTCGCGCGTCATCTCGCGCTCCCACACGGCGACGCCGGCGGAGAAGGTCTGCGCGTGCGGGACGCCGTCGCGCAGCTGCTCGACGAGCGCGCACGCTCTCGCGGCGTCACAGCCGGGCAGCAGCAGGCAGAACTCCTCGCCGCCCCAGCGCGCGAGCGAGTCGGTCGCGCGCAGCCGCCGCGTCCAGGTGTCGCTGACGGCGCGCAGGAGCGCGTCGCCGGCAGGGTGGCCGTGGGCGTCGTTGAACGCCTTGAAGTGGTCGAGGTCGATCACGACGAGCGTCAGCGGCCCGCCGCCGCGCTGCGCGGCGGCGATCTCGCGCGCGTAGGTCTCCTCCAGCGCGCGGCGGTTGGGCAGCCCGGTCAGCGGGTCGGTGCGCACCAGCCGCTCCAGCTCGGCGTGCGCGGCGTGCAGCTGCTCGCTGCGCTCGCGCAGCGCGTTGTCGGCGGCGTTGCGCGCGGTCACGTCGCGCATCGTGTTGAGGAACGCGACCGGGCCGTCGCCCTCCTCGGGCACCGGCACGGCCGCGACCTCGGCGGTGAAGCGCGTGCCGTCGGCGCGCTGGAAGACCGCCTCGAAGCTGCCGCCGAGGTCGGCCCGCACTCTTCTGCGCACCGCCTGCAGCTGCTCGGTCTGCTCGGGCGGCCAGAAGGGGAAGGGGACGCGCGCGCCGACGAGCTGCTCGCGCGTGAAGCCGGTCAGCTCGCAGAGCGCGGGGTTGACGTCGACGATCGCGCCGTCGCGGGTCAGCGCGAAGCCCTCGCGCATCGCGCCGAGGATCGCGGTCGAGCGGTCGTGCGCGACCTGCAGCCGCTCGGCGCCGGCGCGCTCGCGCGCCAGCAGCTCCTGCACGACGGTGCCGACGATCCCGGCGCACAGCAGCGTCAGCGGCGCGCTGCGCCAGCCGGTCGCCGGATAGCTTGGCGCGCCGAAGAAGATCAGCGGGATCGCGAAGGCGAGCGCGGCGGCGATCAGCACGCGCCACAGCTGCGCGCGGCTGCCGTAGAGCGCGACCCACAGCACCGGCACGATCATCAGCACGCCGTAGCCGCCGCGCGCGCCGCCGGTGCCGTCGCGCAGCAGCGCGATCGCGAGCAGCGCGACGATCGCGCCGTCGGCGCAGGCGCCGCTCGTCAGCCGCGGCACGAGCAGCGCGGCGATGCCGAGCGCGCACGAGAGCGCGAAGGCGGCCGCGACCATCGCCCAGTCGACGTCGACCCCGCCGCTGATCGGCACGAGCGCGAAGGCGACGACGCCGCAGAGCGCGAACGGCGCGAGCCGCAGGGCGGCGAGCCGGGGCGTGACGTGCTCGCCGGGGAGCGGTTCGAGCATGCGGGGGCTCACTCTTGGTGAATCGACGCCCTGGCGGAGGGCTTTAGCGCTGGGCGCGGGGCCGGCGCGTCAGCGGCGTGCGCCGTGGCGCAGGCCGTCCATCAGCAGACCGAGCAGCCGCAGCGCGTGCTCGCGCCAGTCGTCGCCGTCCGGGATCGACCAGATCGCGCTCGTGGCGCGCATCACGTCCTCGGGACCGAGGTCGGTGCGCAGGGTGCCGTCGGCCGCGCCGGCGTCGAGCAGCCGCTCGATCGTCGCACGCAGCTCGCCCTTCGTCTCGGCGAAGACGTCGGCGCCGGAGGCGACGATCGTGCGCAGCGCACCGACCATCCCGCGCTTGGCGGCGGTGTAGTCGACGAAGCGCTCCATCCAGGCGGCGAGCGCGACGTCGGCCGGCCCGCTGCGCAGCAGCTCGTCGGCGGCCTCGCCGAGGCGCGCGACCTCGTTGCGGTAGGCGGCCTCGACGAGCGCCTCCTTCGTCGGGAAGTGGCGGTAGAGCGTGCCGATCCCCACCCCGGCCGCTCTGGCGACCGCTTCGAGCGGCACGTCGGTGCCCTCGGCGGCGAAGAGGGCGGTGGCGGCGTCGAGCAGCTTCGCGCGGTTGCGCAGCGCGTCGGCGCGCATCGTTCTGGGCGGTCTGGTGGCGGTCATCGAAAATAAACGGAGGGTGCCTCCGGTAAGTGCTACGCTCGAATCCAAGCGGAGGATGCCTCCGTTTTCAGTCTAGTCGCAAGGAGCGATGCACATGCCGCCGACACCGAAGGTCTGGTTCATCACAGGAACGTCGAAGGGCTTCGGCCGCATCTGGGCGGCCGCCGCGCTCGAACGCGGCGACAAGGTCGTCGCGACCGCCCGCAACGCCTTCACGCTCTCCGACCTCGTCGAGCAGTACGGCGACGCCGTCCTGCCGCTCGCGCTCGACGTCAACGACAAGGCCGCGGTCGACGCCGCCGTCGCGCACGCGCACGCGCACTTCGGCCGCCTCGACGTCGTCGTCAACAACGCCGGCTACGGCCTCTTCGGGATGGTCGAGGAGGTCAGCGAGCAGCAGGCGCGCGACCAGCTCGAGACGAACCTCTTCGGCGCCCTGTGGGTGACGCAGGCGGCACTGCCGATCATGCGCGCGCAGGGCTCCGGCCACATCCTCCAGGTCTCGTCGATCGGCGGCGTCCACGCCTTCCCGTCGCTCGGCCTCTACCACGCCTCGAAGTGGGCGCTGGAGGGCTTCAGCCAGTCGCTCGCCGGCGAGGTCGCCGACCTCGGCATCCACGTCACGCTGATCGAGCCGACCGGCTACGAGACCGACTGGCGCGGCGCCTCGGCCGTCGTCGCCGAGCCGCTGCCGGCCTACGACGGCGCGCGCGACCGCCGCGCGAGAATGTTCGCCGCCGCCCTCAGCCGGCCCGGCGACCCGGAGGCGACCGGCCCCGCGATCCTCGAGCTGGTCGACGCCGAGCAGCCGCCGCTGCGGGTCTTCTTCGGCGAGGGCCCGCTCGACATGATCCGCCCGGAGTACGCGAAGCGGATCGCCGAATGGGAGCAGTGGGACGCGCTCTCGCGTGCCGCGCACGGCGGGGTGGCGGCATGAGCGCCCCGCTGCACACCCCCTTCGGCGCCGCGACGACGGCCGCCGAGGTGCTGGCCGGCGTCGACCTCTCCGGCCGCCGCGCGATCGTAACCGGCGCCTCCTCCGGGATCGGCGTCGAGACGGCGCGGGCGCTCGCGGGCGCCGGCGCCGAGGTGACGCTGGCGGTCCGCGACACCGACGCGGGCGCGCGCACCGCCGCGGAGATCGCGGCGTCGGAGGGCGTCGCCGCCGAGCGGCTGCCGGTCGCCGCGCTCGACCTCGCCGACCTCGGCTCGGTCGCCGCCTTCGCGACGGCGTGGGAGGGACCGCTCGACATCCTCGTCAACAACGCCGGCGTGATGGCGGTGCAGGAGCTGGAGCTGATCGGCGGCGGCTGGGAGCGCCAGTTCGCCGTCAACCACATCGGCCACTTCGCGCTCACGACCGCGCTGCACGGCGCGCTCGCGGCCTCCGGCGCGGCGCGCGTCGTCTCCGTCAGCTCCTCCGGCCACCTCAGATCGCCGGTGATCTTCGACGACCTCCACTTCGCCTTCCGCGACTACGACCCGTGGGCCGCTTACGGGCAGGCGAAGACGGCCAACGTGCTGCTGGCGGTCGGGGTCGCCGAGCGCTGGGCGCGCGACGGGATCGTCGCCAACGCGCTGATGCCGGGCGGGATCGCGACGCGGCTGCAGCGGCATCTGCCGGGCGACGCCAACAGAGCGTTGTTCGAGCGCGCCGCCAGCATCGGGATGACGATCAAGACGCCCGAGCAGGGAGCGGCGACAAGCGTGCTGCTGGCCGCCTCGCCGCTGCTCGACGGCGTCTCCGGTCGCTACTTCGACGACTGCCAGGAGCAGCAGCCGATCGCCAGCCGCGCCGACAGCGTCGGGACGGGCGGCGTCGCCCCGTACGCGCTCGACAAGGACAACGCGGCGCGGCTGTGGGAGGTCTCGGAGCGGCTGGTCGGGTAGTCGCTAGTCGCGCAGGCTCGACTCGCCGCGGCGCGCGCGCTCGGCCTCGGCCGCCTGCCGCCGCAGCTCGAGCGTGCGCGCGGTGCTCGCTTCGAGGTCGTAGCGCGGGTCGCCGTCGAGGTCGAAGACGACGTGCAGCGAGTCGGGGTCGTACTTGACCCGCAGCACGTCGAACTCGCGCGGCCGCAGCCCCGTCAGACCGAAGACGCCGCGCACCTCCGCCTGGAACGAGGAGCCGTCGGCGCGGCGCACCTCCAGCAGGTGGCTGAAGCGGCGCAGCGTGTCAGCCGAGCGACCCGAGAGGTCCTCGATCGACAGCACGGTCGCCTCGGCCGGCGTGCCGTTGCGGCGGGTCTTGCGGTCCTTGAACATCGGCGCGCGCCGCTCAGCCGATCCGGAATCTGGCGGTTGCCGCGCGCGAGCGGTTGCCGGCGGCGTCGACGGCGGTCAGCGTCACGCGGTAGCGGCCGCGTGCGAGCCGCGCTCTTCTCGTCACGCGGCCGGCGAAGCGCAGGCGGTTGGCGCCGGCGGCCGCAGGCAGCTTCAGCGTCCCACCGCGGACCGCGCGGTAGCGGCCGTCGCGCCCGCGGCGCGTGAAGCGCAGCGTCACGCTCGCGCGCTCGGAGAGCGTGAAGGCGATCGCGCTCGCTCTGCGGTTCGCGCGCAGTCTCGGCAGCGCGCTGCCGGGCTTCAGGCGAGCCGGCACGCGCAGGGCGGAGAGGCGCGGGGCGGTGCGGTCGGGTGCCGCTCTCGGCGGGGGCTGCTGCTGGGGTGGCGTGCCGGGGCCGGGACCCGGCCCGGGGGCGGGCGGGTCGACCACCGGCGGCGTCGGCGGTGTGCACGGCCCGGCCGGCTGGTACTCGTAGGCGCCGACGTCGAGCCGCGCGGTGCAGTCGCCGTCGCCGTCGCGCAGCCGCGGCGCGCCGTCGCGGTCGGTCGCGTCCGCGGCGGCCGTGAAGGCCGGGTCGCCGGCGTCGATCAGCGACGAGCCGGGCAGCAGGCGGAAGTCGGAGTCGGAGGGATCGGCGAAGCCGGTCGGCGCCGGCAGGCGGTTGCGCTCCTGCGAGGAGCCCGGGCCTCTGTCGGCGCTGCCGATCGGGTCGGCGTGCGCGACGCGATCGAGCTCGGTCATCGCCAGCGCTCCGGGATCGGCGACCCGCAGCGCGGGCACGCCGACACCGGTCATCGCGCTGTCGCGCACCGTGACCGTCGCCGTGCCGCCATTCCCCGCCGCGTACGCGCCGATCGCGTTCGTGCTGGTCGCGTCGCCGCCGACGACGGTCGTGCGCGTGGCCTCGATCGTCGGGGTGAAGCCGCTCTGGGCGAGCGCGAAGAAGGCAGCGCTGAGTCTCACGCCGCGCCCGTCGACGACCGTGTCGGAGAGCTTGATCGTGCCGCCGTACGCGAAGGCGCCGACCGAGGCCGTGAGCGTGCTGCGCGCCACCGTGAGCGTGTCCGCCCCGGGGACGGTCAGGGCGCCGTAGGAGCCGAAGATCCGAGAGCTCGCGATGGTCGCGCTGCCTCTGCTGAGACCGACCGCGGGAGCGCCGTCGGTCAGCACGTCGACCGTCGAATCGGCCAGTGTCGCGCCATCGCTGAGGACCGCGCCGGAGCCGACGGAGGTCCCGAGCATCTGCTTGATCGAGACGTCGCGGGCGGCGCCGCCGGACAGGTTGAGGCCGCTGTTTCCGCTGAGCGCGAGCTCGATCCGCACGCCGTCGAGCGAGACCGCGGGGCCGATCAGCGTCAGCACCGTTCTGTCGACGACGGCCGCCTGGAAGGTCGTGACGGTGGTGCTGCCCTTGGTGCCGTGAAGCTCGACCGGCTCGCTGGAGACGTACGAGTACGGACCTCTCGCGAAGACGGCGGAGCCGAGGAAGAAGCGGTCGGCCTCGCCGTTGGTCTCGGCGGCGGTCAGCTGCGTCTGCAGCTGGGCGGCGGCGACGACGGTGCCGGCGCATCTCGGCTTGGCGACGCAGTAGTCGTGCGCGGAGGCGGTGGAGGCGGGGAGCGTGAAAGCGAGCGGGAGCGTGATCGAGGCGAGCACGGCGACGGGGGTGGGACGCATGGAACCCATCGTGGAGCGGTCCGCTCCCGCGCGGAAGGGTCGCGACCCTGAACCGCTCCCGGAACCAGTTTGGTTGTGGAGTGCCGTCCCGACGGTCACACTGGGGTGAGCGTCGATGCGCCTTGCTCCCGACCATGCGCAGCCTCTTGCCGGCCGGGAGCGGGAGCTTGCCATGCTCGCGGAGCTGGTCGCGCGGGTCGGTGAGCGTGGCGGAGCGGGCGCGCACGCTGGCGCGAGCGGCGGCGGGGTCGTCGAGCTGCTCGGCGAGCCCGGGATCGGCAAGACGACGCTGCTGGGCCGGCTCGCCGCCGATGCGCGCGAGCGCGGCCTGCTCGTGCTCTGCGGCCGGGCCTCGGAGTTCGAGCGCGAGCTGCCGTTCGCGCTGCTCGCCGACGCGCTCGACGGCCACCTGCGCGCGCTCGACCCGGCGCGGCTCGCGCGGATGGAGCGCGCGGAGCTGGCGACGCTCGCGGTCGCGCTGCCGTCGCTGCGCGCCTGGGCCGACCCGGCGGAAACAGCTGGGGCCGCGGCCGACGCCGGCCGCCATCAGGTGCAGCGCGCGGTCCGCGAGCTGCTGGAGCGGCTCGCCGCGCCGCGCGGCCTCGTACTGCTGCTCGACGACGTGCAATGGGCCGACGCGGCGACCGCAGAGCTGCTGGCGGCGCTCGTGCGACGACCGCCGCAGGCGCCGGTGCTCGTCGCGCTCGCCCACCGCGCCGGCGGCTTCGGCGGACCGCTCGCGCGCGAGCTGGCGCGGGCGACCGCGGCGGGCGCGGTCGTGCGGCTGCCGCTCGCGCCGCTGACGCCGGCCGAGTCCGACGCGCTGCTCGGTGAGGGGCTGCCCGCGGCGCTGCGCGCGGAGCTGCACGCCGACGCCGGCGGCAACCCGTTCGCGCTGGAGCAGCTGGCGCGAGCACGCAGGCGCCTCACCCCGCTGCCCGCTCCCGGCTCGCCGACCGGGACGAGCGAGGTCCCGTCCGCCGTCGCGGCCTCGTTGGCGGCCGAGCTGGCACCGCTGCCGGCCGACGCGCGGGCGCTGCTGGAGGGCGCCGCGGTCGCCGGCGACCCGACCGAGGCCGTCTTCGCCGGCGCGGTCGGCGGCCTGCCGGCGGAGCGCGCGCTGGCCGCGCTCGACCTGCTGCTCGACGCCGACCTCGTGCGGCTCGACGGGGCGCCCGGCTGGTTCCGCTTCCGCCACCCGCTGCTGCGGCGGGCCGTCCACGAGGGCAGCGCGGCCGGCTGGCGGATCGGCGCCCACGCGCGTGCCGCCGAGCTGCTGCGGGAGTGGGGCGCCGGCCCGTCCGCGCGGGCTCATCACGTCGCGCAATCGGCGCAGCGCGGCGACGCGGAGGCGGTCGCGCTGCTGCGCGCGGCGGCGGAGGAGGTCATGCCGCGCGCGCCTGCGACGGCGGCGGCGTGGCTGGAGGTGGCGGCGCGACTGCTGCCCGCGAGCGGCCCTGGCAGCGCGGCCCGCGCCGAGCTGCAGCCGCAGCTGGCCGCCGCGCTGATGAGCGCCGGCCGCTTCGACGCCGCCCACACGCTGCTGCTCGAACTGCTGGGCGCGCTGCCGGCGGACGATCCCGCCCGGATCGAGGCGATCGCCGCCTGCGCCGCGGCCGAGCGCCTGCTCGGCCGCCACGACGCCGCCCGCGCCCGCCTGGTCGCGGCGCTCGCGGAAGTGGGGGAGGGCGCCGCCCTGCGCGCCACCGCCCTCGCCCTCCGCTTGGAGCTGACCGCGCACGTCTCGCTCGAAGGCGACTTCGCGACGATGCGCGACTGCGCGGCGCGCTCGCGCGACGACGCGATCGCGCTCGGCGACGACGGCGCGCGGGCGGCGGCGACCGCGGCGCTCGCCTTCGCCGACTACTCACTCGGCGACATCGCCGCCGCCGAGCGGCTCAGCGCCGAGGCGGTGACGCTGGTCGCGCCGCTGCCGGACGCGACGCTCGGGCGGCGGCTGGAGACGCTGCTCTACCTCGGCTGGACGGAGTGGTTCACCGGCCGCTTCGCGAGCGCGGCGAGCTGCTTCGGGCGCGGCGTCGCGATCGCGCGCTCGAGCGGCCGCGGGGCGCTGCTGACGGAGCTGATGGTCGGCGAGTCGGTCGCGCTCAGCGGCGCGGGCCGCTGCACCGAGGCGGTCGACCTCGCCGACGCGGCGGTCGAAGAGGCGCGCGCGACCGGCAGCGACCAGACGTTGATGTGGGCGCTCTACGCGCACTGCACGGCGCTGGAGCCGGTCAGCGAGCCGGGCGCGGCGCTGCGGGCGGGGGAGGAGGCGGTCGCGCTCGCGCAGCTGCTCGGCCCCTCGACGATCGCCGCCGGCTGCGGCTGGGCCTTCGCCGCCGCGCTGCTCGCGGCCGAGCGCGGCGAGCGCGCCGCCGAGGTCGTGCTGAGGTACTGCGGCGGGGAGGAGCTGCCGCTCTGCTTCCCCAGCCACCGCGCCGTCTGCTGCGAGCTGCTGACGCGCGCGGCGCTGCTGCGCGGCGACGCCGCCGACGCGGCGCGCTGGGCGGCCGCCGCCCGCGACGCGGCCGACCGCAGCGGCCTCCCATATGCCGACGGCTTCGCGGTCCGCGCGGAGGCGGAGCTGCTGCTGGCGGCGCAGTCGTCCGC
>NZ_JAWSTH010000153.1:0-11203 GCF_033542075.1 Conexibacter stalactiti | reverse complement strand
TGGACGCCGCGCCGGCGCCGAACGCCGCGCCGGCGCTGGACGCCGCGCCGGCCTCCACCGCGCACAGCGTCACGAGCGCGAGCAGGGCGGCGGCGTGGGGGAGGGCGAAGGCGACCAGTGCGCGCGGGCCGCGGCGGTCGACGAGGCGACCGCGCAGCGGCGCGAGCAGCGCCGAGCCGGCCGTGAAGGCGGCGACGGTCGCGCCGGCGGTGGCGAACGACCCGCTCGCCGCCTCGACGGCGAGCACGAGCGCGAGCGCATAGGACGAGAACGACAGCCACCCGAGCCCGCAGGCGAGCGCGATGGCGCGCGTGCCGGGGCGCGCGAGCAGCGCGCGATACGACGGCATGAGGGACTCCAGACCCGCCGCCCGCTGCGGCGGTTCGCGTGACACCAGGGACGCGGAGCCGCGCGGCGCGAAGGCGCCACGGGCGGGGCGGCCGCTACGGCGGCGTCAGGCGAAAGCGAGCGTGCATGCCGCGAGCGAGCCTAGCGCGGCGGGCGCCACCCGCGCGACCCGCGCGACTCACCCCTACGCCGCCGCGCGGCGGGCGCGGCGGGCGCGCCTCGCGAGCGCGACCCCCGCGACGCCACCTCTACGCCGCCGCGCGGTGCTGCTGCGGGCTCACGCCGCGCACGCGCTTGAAGGCGGCGCTGAGCGCGAAGGGGGTCGAGTAGCCGACCTGCAGGGCGACCGAGCCGATCGTTGCGCCGGGGTCGCGCAGCAGGTCCGCCGCGAGCGTGATGCGCCAGTCGGTCAGGTAGGCCATCGGCGGCTCGCCGACCAGCTCGTTGAAGCGCCGCGCGAGCGTCGCGCGCGAGACGCCGACCTCGTCGGCCAGCAGCGCGACCGTCCACGGCCGCGCCGGCTCGCCGTGCAGCAGCCGCAGCGCGCGGCCGACGATCGGGTCGCCGTAGGCGCGGTACCAGGCCGGCGCCTCGGCCTCCGGGCGCGCCAGCCACTCGCGCAGCAGCGTGATCAGCAGCAGGTCGAGCAGGCGGTCCAGCACCGCCTCCTGGCCGGGCGCGTCCCTGCCGATCTCCTCCGCCAGCAGCGGCACGAGCGGGCTCGCGGAGTCGCCGTCGCCCAGCACGATCAGCCGCGGCAGCGCGCGCAGCAGGCGACCGCCGACCTCGCCGTCGAACTGGTAGGTGCCGGTCAGCAGGACCGTCCCGCCGCCGAGGTCGTTGCCCCACGTGCGCACGCCCAGCTGCGTCATCTCCAACAGCTCCTCGCCGTCGGGCGTGACGCAGCGCTGGCCGGGCAGGATCAGCGCCTGCGGCGCGGTCCCCGGATCGTCGGCGACGACGTAGGGATCGGGACCGCGCACGATCGCGACGGCGCCCTCCGCGAGCGCCACCGGCTCCTCGTCGTCGAACCACAGCCAGGCCGAGCCGCGCACGACGGCGACGAGCGTCAGCGGCGCCTCGTCGGCGATCCGCAGCGACCACGGCGGGTCGAGCACCGAGCGCAGCAGGAAGGCGCCGCGGGCGCGTGGTCCGTCGAGCAGGCCGGCGAGAGCGTCCATCCAGCCAAGTTAGACGATCGCGTATGAGATTGCGAGAATCGGCCATGGACAGTCTCACGGCGGGCGCTCTTGAATGCTGACCTATGAGCAATCGCACGCAGGATCTCACCCTCGTCCTCGGCGCCACCGGCAAGACCGGGCGCCGCGTCCATCAACGGCTCGCCGAGCGCGGCGTCGCCGTCCGCGCCGGCTCGCGCGCCGGCAGCCCGCCGTTCGACTGGGAGCAGCCGGCGACGTGGGCGGCGGCGCTCGACGGCGCCACGCAGGTGTACCTCGCCTACGCCCCCGACCTCGCCGTCCCCGGCTCGACCGCCACCGTCGAGGCGTTCACCCGCCAGGCGGTGGAGGCCGGCGTGCGGCGGATCGTGCTGCTGTCGGGCCGCGGCGAGGAGGCGGCGCAGGCGGCCGAGCGGGTCGTCGCGCAGGCCGGCGTCGAATGGACCGTCGTGCGCGCCGCCTGGTTCGCTCAGAACTTCAGCGAGGGCGCCTTCGTCGAGCCGCTGCTGGCGGGCGAGCTGGCGCTGCCCGTCGGCGACGTGGCTGAGCCGTTCGTCGACGTCGACGACGTCGCAGACGTGGCGGTCGCGGCGCTGACCGAGGAGGGCCACGCCGGCCGCATCTACGAGCTGACCGGGCCGCGGCTGGTGACCTTCGCCGAGGCGGTTGCCGAGATCGACCGCGCTGGCGGCCCGCGGGCGCGCTTCCAGCGGATCCCGCTCGACGCCTTCCTCGGCGGCGCCGCCGACGCCGGCGAGTCGCCGGAGGTCGTGTGGCTGCTCGGCTTCCTCTTCGGCGAGCTGTTCGACGGCCGCAACGCGACCCTCGGCGACGGCGTCCAGCAGGCGCTCGGACGGCCGCCGCGCGACCTGGCGGAGTGGGCGCGGGACGCGGTCGCGGCCGGCGCGTGGAGCGGGGCCGCGGGTGGCGGCGAGCAGGGCGCGGCGGGGGCGGACGGCGCGGCGCCCGCCGCGGACGCGGAGCCGGCGCGATGAGCGCGCCGCTGCAGGGCGTCACGCTCGCGAGCGCGCTCGCCTGCGGGCTGGTCGCGGGCGTCTTCTTCGCCTTCTCGACCTTCGTCATGCGGGCCTTCGACCAGTTGCCCGGCACGCAGGGGCTGAGCGCGATGCAGCAGATCAACAGAACGGTCATCACGCCGCTGTTCATGCTCGCGCTCGGCGGCGCGGCGCTCGCCTGCCTGGCGCTGGCCGTCGTCGGCGCCGTGCGGTGGGGGAAGCCGGGCTCGCCGTGGCTGCTGGCCGGCGGCCTCACCTACGTGATCGGCACCTTCGGCGTGACGGGCGCCTTCAACGTGCCGCTCAACGATCGCCTGGAGCGGGTCGACCCGCGCGCCGCCGACGCGGCGGCGCGGTGGGCCAGCTACTCGAGCGAATGGACGGCGTGGAACCACCTGCGCACCGTCGCCGGGCTGGTCGCCGCCGCGCTGCTGACGGTCGCGCTGATCAGCGGTGACTGAGTAGCCTGCCGCGCATGAGCGAGGATCGCTTCGAGCGGGCCCGTCGCGCAATCGACCTCGGCGTGCTGCTGCTCGATGCCGGCGCGCCGGCTGCCGCAGAGACACGCGGCGCCGGCGGCACGCCGTTGGCCGTCGCGCTCTTCTGGGGCCGGCGCGTCACCGGGGAGACGCTCGCCGCCCGCGGCGGCACCGCGCCCGGCAACCTGCGCGTCGCCGCCGGCCTCGGCGACCTCGCGCTCTCGTGGGCGGCGCGCAACGACCGCTCCGACGCGCTCGACCTGCTCGTCGCGCGCGGCGCGCGGCTCGACGCCGACGTCTATCGCGGCACGGCGCTCGGCTGGGCGGCCTGCCGCGGGCGGCTGCGCGCGATCGACCGCCGCGGAGGCCGCGGCCGAGCTGCTCGACGGCCCCTGAGAACGACGAAGGCCCCGCGCGGCGGGGCCTTCAGGAGCTGCTGAACGTCGGTGCGGCGGGCGCTACTCGTCGGCCGGGTCGAAGCCGGGCGACGTGCAGTGCGGGTTCTCGCACACGTACGCGCGACCATCGTCGCCGGAGTGGAGGTGGTACGGCGCGGGCTTGGCGGGAGTCAGCACGTTCAGGAGCGCGTGGGCGAACAGCTTCATGGTGGGGGGACTTTCCTTCGTGGGGGGCACTACGCACTGCACAGATCACGGTACGGGAGGCCTGGCACCGCGAATGTGAGCGTGGTCACGGCGACGCTGCACGATAAATCGGCGCATCGTCTGAGCATGATCCGTATGTTGGTTTGCCACTGGGGAGCCCGCCACGGACGGCTCCCACTGACCACGGAGAGGTCATCGCAATGCGCAAGCTCCTGATCGGATTGGTCGCCGCCGGCGCGGCGGCCGCGTTGGCGGTCCCGGCCGGCTCGTCCGCCGGCAACGCCGCGAGCACCCGCGCGGAGGGTGCCGCGAGCGGCCCGACCGCGGCGGCCGCCAAGCGCAGCTGCCACCCCAACTACCGTGGCCGCTGTTTGAAGCCGAACGCGAGCGACTACGACTGCGCCGGCGGCAGCGGCAACGGGCCGTACTACGTCAGCGGTCCGTTCCGCGTCGTCGGCAGCGACCCCTTCCGGCTCGATTCCGACCGCGACGGGATCGCTTGTGAGAAGTAGCTCGTTGTACGCTCGCGCGCATGCATGCAGAGAAGGAGAACGGCGCGCCTGAGGGTGTGCGGGCGCGGCTGCGGGCGGCGCTGCCGGCGGCGATGAAGGCGCGTGAGAAGGAGACGGTCGCGGCGCTGCGGTCGGCGCTCGCGGCGCTCGACAACGCCGAGGCGGTCGACGCTGACGCGGCCGGGCTGGTCGCCGTCGACGGCGAGCACGTCGCCGGCACGGTCGGCGGCCTCGGCGCCGGCGAGGTCGCGCGCGCCGCGCTCGACGAGCAGCGGGCACGCGCGATCGTCGCGGGCGAAGTGCGGGAGCGGCGCGACGCGGCGCTCGGCTACGACGGCCACGGCCGCGCCGAGGAGGCCGCGCGGCTGCGCGCCGACGCCGACCTGCTCGCGAGCTTCCTCGACTGAGCGCGGAAGCCGACGGGCGGCCGCGCGCGATTGGCGTAGGCTCCGCGACGGGATGCTCTTCCCCGCACGCCTTCACGCCGGGCTCGCCGACGGCAGCGTGACCGTCGCCTTCCGCCGCTGGAGACGGCCGTCGGTCAAGGCCGGCCGCACGCTGCGCACGGCCGTGGGCGTGCTGGCGATCGACGCGGTCGAGCGCGTCCCGCTCGCGGCGATCGGGGAGGACGACGCGCGCGCGGCCGGCTACGACTCCCGCGCTGAGCTGCTCGCCAGCCTGCGGCCGCCGGCGCCGGGAGTCGATCCCGAGATGGTCCACCGGATCGCCTTTCACCATGCCGGCGCCGACCCGCGGATCGCGCTGCGCGAGCAGGCCGAGCTGACGCCGGCGGAGCTGGGGCGGCTGTGCGCGCGGCTCGACGCGATCGACGCGCGCAGCCGGCGCGGCCCCTGGACTGGCGCCGTGCTGCGGCTGATCGCCGAGCACCCCGGCCTGCGCGCCGCCGAGCTGGCCGCGCTCGCCGGGCGCGAGACGCTCCCGTTCAAGGCCGACGTGCGGCGGCTGAAGGAGCTGGGCCTGACCGAGAGCCTGGAGGTCGGCTATCGGCTGTCGCCGCGCGGGCACGCGCTCCTGCATAAGGAGAGCTGACGACCCGCCGCCTCATCTTAGGGTTGGTTTATATAAGCCAAGCGTGATACGTTCTCGATCGTGCACGCGTTCGACGTCCTCGGCGACCCGGTCCGGCGGCGGATCCTCGAGCTGCTGGCCGACGGCGAGCTGCCCTCCGGGGCGGTCGCCGCCGTCGTGCAGGAGGAGTTCGGGATCTCGCAGCCGGCCGTCTCCCAGCACCTGCGGGTGCTGCGCGAGAGCGGCTTCGCCCGCTCGCGGCCGGATGGGGCGCGGCGGCTCTACGCCGTCGAGCCGGCGGCGCTGCGGGAGGTCGACGCGTGGCTGGAGCCGTTCCGGCGCTTCTGGGAGCCGCATCTCGACGCGCTCGCGACCGAGGTCGCGCGCGGCAAGCGGCAGCGCCGGCGGCAGGCCGGAGGAACCGACGAGAGAGGCAGCAGATGATCGATGTGAGCGGGGAGATCAGCGCCGTGCGGCGGCAGCTCGGAAGCCGTGTGCTGGAGGCCGGCGAGGCGCGCGTCTCGACGATCTCGCGCAGCTACGAGACGACGCTCGACGACCTCTGGGAGGCGTGCACCGACGGCGAGCGGATCAGACGCTGGTTCATGCCCGTCAGCGGCGAGCTGAAGCTCGGCGGCCGCTTCCAGCTCGAAGGCAACGCGGGCGGCACGATCGAGCGCTGCGACCCGCCGAACGGCTTCGACGCGACCTGGGAGTACGGCGGCGAGGTCAGCTGGATCGAGCTGCGCCTGACCGCCGAGGCGCAGGAGCGCACGCGACTGACGCTGGAGCACATCGCGCACGTCGACGACGAGCGCTGGAACCAGTACGGCCCCGGCGCGGTCGGCATCGGCTGGGAGCTGGGGCTGCTCGGGCTGACGCTGCACCTGCGCGCCGGCGCCGTCGCCGACGTGACCGCCGAGGGCCAGGAGTGGGCCGCCTCCGAGGAGGGGAGACGGTTCATGGCGCTCAGCGGCGAGGCGTGGGGCGAGGCGGCGATCGCGGGCGGCGAGCCAGCGGAGGCGGCGCGCGCCGCCTCCGCGCGCACGATCGCCTTCTACACCGGGGGCTGACTCAGCGAATCGGCGGTGGGCTGCCTTCTGCGCTCGCCAGCAGCTCCGGCGCCCACTCGCAGACCGCGCAGGCGTGGCGGAAGGCCGTGCGCGCGAAGGCGAGCGCCGCCGCGTGCGGGTCGGGCGCGGCGGCGACGTCGTCCCAGTCGAGCACGAACTCGCCGAGCGGCGCCTCCCAGCGCGCCGCCGGCGGCTCCAGCGTCGCTTCGGAGAAGTGGTCGGGCGCCGGGTGGGCATAGGCGTAGAAGGCCGCTCTCGGATATCTCGCGTCACCCGGCCACCAGCCGAGCGCGACCTCCTGCGAGTCCATCGCGTTGCGCATCAGGAAGTCGTCGGAGGGCGGCTGGGCCGGCTGGCCGGAGAAGAGGTTGACGGCGAGGTCGAACGAACCCCACCAGGCGTTGACCGGCGTCGCGCGGCCGCGGTACGGCGCGCGGAAGGCGGCCAGCACCAGCGCCGCTCGCGTCGCGACGGCGAAGTACGTCTCGACCTGCGCCACGTCGTAGGTCGCGTGCTCGTCGTCCTCGACCAGCGGCACCGACCACGGAACCTCCTGCGGCGTCGGATCGATCTCGACCTCCCCGGCCAGCTCCCCGGCGGCCGCCAACAGCTCGCGCGCGACCGTGCCGACGGAGCGGTCGGGGCCGAGCGGGAGCCGCCGCACCGCGCCGTCGCTGTGCTCGACGACCGCCTCGTGCGCGCGCAGGTCGAGCGCGACGACGAAGGCGCCGGAGCCGTCGGGCGCCGGCAGCGGCAGCGTCTCCCAGCCGCGCCCGGTCAGCCGCAGCGCCGCGTGCTGCAGCTGTGGCTCCGGCGGCGCCAGCGCGACCGCGAACTTGCCGAGCACCTGCGTGTGCCCGTGGAGCGTGTCGCAGGTGGCGCGCCACGCGTCGTACGGCGGGAGGACAGGCCAGGAGGAAGGCATGGAGTGAAGCTAGCGCGCACGCGTATGCTCGTACTCCCGGCGCCGCCGTCAGCGTCACCGCCTCGATCGAGGGAGCAGCAATGGATCTGGAGCTGACCGGGAAGGTCGCCGTCGTCACGGGCGCAGGCAAGGGGATCGGGCTCGCGATCGCCGAGGCGCTCGCGGCCGAGGGCGCGCTCGCGCGAAGGCCGCGCTCGTCAACCTCAGCAAGTCGCTGGCGCAGGAGTTCGGGCCCACGGGCGTGCACGTCAACTGCATCTCGCCCGGTCCGGTCGAGACCGACCTGTGGCTCGGCGAGGGCGGCGTCGCCGACACCGTCGCGAGAGCGTCGGGAACCGATCCCGACAGCGCGCGCGAAGCGGTCGTCGCCGGCATCGGCGGGTTCGCGACCGGCCGCTTCACGACCCCGCGGGAGGTGGCCACGCTCGCCGTCCTGCTCGCCTCCGGTAAGAGCGCGAACGTGACAGGTGCCAACTACGTGATCGACGGCGGCCTGATCAAGACGCTCTGACGTCGTGCGCTAAGGTCGCCGCGTCCACAGGTCGCAGGGTCGCAGCAGGGAGCGCACGCAATGAACGCAGCACGGACGGGCTTGGGCGCAGCGCTGCTGCGCGGATTCGCCGCGCTGGCGGCGGCAGCGGCGCTGGTCGCGCTCGCCGCGCCGGCGGCGCAGGCCGGCAGCTACGACGTCTGGACCTGCCGCGGGCCGGTCGGGCAGCCGCTGCCGACCGCCGGCTGGAGCTTCAGCAGTCGCGACGTCGGCGCGCCCGACGACGTCGTCCTGACCGACACCTGCGACGGCGGCGGAAGACTGCAGCTCGCGATGCCGGGCAGCCGCGCGATCGCCGGCTCGCCGAAGGGCTACCTCACCTTCGCGGCGCCGGCCGGCACGACGATCGTCGGCTACACGCTGTGGCGCTACCTCTACGCGCCCGCCTCCGGCGCCGGCCCCGCGCACATCTTCACGGCCACGATCCGCGAGCGCACGCCGCTGGCGGAGACGGAGAGCGGCTGCGCCTCGGTGCTCGCGCTGCCGAACTGGGACTGCAGCGACGCCGGCAGCGCGTCGTCGCCGCTGGCGGCGACCAACCTCTACGAGCGCAGAGCGGTCGCGCTCGACGCGGTCCAGCTGGCGGTCGCCTGCATCAGCAACGGCTGCGACGCGCCGTTCGACGGGAGAGCGGCGATGGCGCGGATCTACAGCGCGCGGATCGCGCTTGACGACTCGATCGCGCCGGATGCGCCGCAGCTGTCGGGCTCGCTGACCGAGCCGGAGCCGGTCGACGAGCGCGGCACGCTCGTCGTCGAGAGCGCCGACGAGGGCAGCGGCGGGATCGCGGCGATGACGCTGTCGCTCGACGGCGGCGCGCCGCAGACGATCGCGCCGGCCGGGCCGCGCGGCAGCTGCCGCGAGCCGTACACGGTCGCCCAGCCCTGCCCGGCGGCGGCGGCGCGCGTCTTCGCGCTCGACACGAGCGAGCTGGAGGCGGGCGCGCATAGCGTCTCCGGCACGGTCGTCGACGCCGCCGGCAACGTCACGCCGTACGGGCCGGTCGCCTTCGCGGTCGCGCATGACACCGGCACGGGCCCGGGCGGCGGCGACGACGGCGGCAGAGGCGGCGACGGCGGCAGAGGCGGCGGTGGTGGGACTCCGGTTCCTCCGCCGGTCGTGATCCCCCCGGCGCCGATCGTGCCGCAGCCGCTGGCCGGCAACGGCAGTCCCGCCGTCAGAACGCCGCGGCTGACGCTCGACCGCTCCGAGGTCGTCCGCGCCGGCACGCGTGCGGCGCGCTTGACTGGCACGCTGCGGACGGCCGCCGGCCAGCCGATCGCCGGCGCGCGGCTGACCGTCACCGCGCGCGAGCTCGGCACCGTCGCCGAGCGCGCGCGGACGCTGCCGGTCGTGACGACCGGCGCCGACGGCCGCTTCGCCGTCACCGTCGGCGGCAGCGGCGCGCAGCGCGTCGAGCTGGCCTTCGCGCCGACCGCCGAGGCGGCCGACACCGCGCGCGCGACCGCCGTCGTGCGCGTCTCCGCCAGCCTGACCGCGACGCGCTCGCGCGCCCGCATCAGACGCGGGCAGGCGGTTGTGATCGGCGGCCGGCTCGACGGCGCCGGCACCGCCGCCCGCGGCGCCGTCGTGGAGCTGCAGGCGGTCGTGCGCGGCGAGTGGCGCACCGTCGGCACCGTCCATACCGGCGCGAACGGCAGATACCGCTGGCGCTACCGCTTCGTCAACCTGACGCGTGACACGATCTTCTCCTTCCGCGCACTCGTGCGCTCGACGCCCGGGTGGCCGTGGCCGGAGCTGGCGACCAGACGGGTGCAGGTTCGCGTCGACGCGAACTGAGCGGGGGGAGGCGGGCCGTCCGGCGCGACGACCAGACGACCGCAGATCCCTCCGCGCACCGCTGGAGCACACGATGCTGACCGCCACCAACCTGTTCGACACGCTCGGCGCCGCTGACGAGGCGACGATCGCGCGTGCGCTGCGCGCCGCGGTCGACCACGGCGCCGCGGCGACCGCCGCGCGGGCGCTCGACGAGCGCCGCTGCGGCAGTCGCTCGCTGATGGCCGCCGGCGCCGAGCTGCTGCTGGAGCTGGCGCTCGTGACGCAGGCGCTGCAGAGCCAGGCGCGGCGGGAGGACAACGGCGCCGTCGGCGAGTCGCTGTTGCTGCTGCGCGACACCAGCGCCGCCGCGGCGCGGCTGCTGTGGCGGGCGCTGGAGGCATTTCCGCGGGCGATCTGCCAGTTCGGCGACGGTCGCGGCGGGGTCGCGCGGATAGCGTGCGGCGTGCTCCGGGTCGGGGCGGAGTCTGGTGCGCCGCGACCGCCGGTCGAGATCGCGCGCGCGGCCGCCGGCGAGCTGTTCGCCGCGCTCGCGGCGAGCGAGCGCGACGGCGTTCGGGTGCCGGCGCGGCTGGCCGCCTCGCTCGGCTACGTCGTCATGCTCTACCTGCTCGCGACGACCTTGCTGGAGCAGGCGGCATGAGCATCCTCACGCCCGGGGAGCGGCGCGCCCGCGCCGCCGCCGACGCGCTGCTGGCGCGCGACTACGACGAGCTGCGCGGCGAGATCGTCCGCACCGTCGCGGGCAAGCTCGCCGCCGCCGGGGTGCGGCTGCCCGACGCCGACCTCGACGCCGCCTACAACCAGGCGTGGCACGGGCTGCACACGAAGCTCGTCGCGGGGGAGACGGTCGAGAATCACAAGGGCCTGCTCGTCGCGATCGCCCACCGTCGCGCGCTCGACGAGCATCGCGCGCACCATCCCGGCCGCCACGCCGGCGAGGAGCAGCTGGAGGCGCTGGCGACCGAGGACGAGGTCGAGGCGCGGCTCGACGACGTCACGCAGCTGCGTCAGTTCGTCGCCGGTCTGCGCGAGCGGCTCGACCGCCGCGAGCTGGAGGCGGCGGCGCTCTGTTACGTCTACGAGTACTCCCGTCCGGAGGCGGCGCGCCTGATCGGCGTCCAGCCGAAGCGGATGGAGAAGATCATGGACGCGGTCTCGCGCAAGCTCGCGCCGATGCTCGGCGAGATCCGCTCCGGCGCCTGGTGCGAGCAGCACAGATCGCTGATGACGGCCTACGCGCTCGGGCTGCTGGAGGATGGCGGCGAGCGCCACACGCTGGCGCGCGACCACCTCGACGACTGCTCCTCCTGCCGCCGCAGCGTCCTGCGCGCCCGCGGCATCGCGGCGGTGACCCCGCCGGCGCCGCTGCTCGCGGTCGTGCTCGGCGCGATCGGGGTGGGGGCCGGGGCCGGTGGCGCGGCTGGCGGCACGGGTGCGGCGGGCGGTGCGCACGGCGGTGCCGGGCACCTGGCGAGAGATCCGAGAACGAAGTTGCTGGCCGGTGCGGGCGTGGCCGGGCTCGCGGTCGTCGTCGCGGTCGTGGCGGCGCTCGCGACCGGACTGTTCGGCGGCGGCGACGCGACGACGCCGCCCGCGGCGCCGCCGGGCGCGGCGCCGCGGGAAGCGCAGGAGGTGCGCGCGGCGCGAGCCGAGCAGGCGCGCGCTCGCGAGCAGGCGCGCGCGAG
>NZ_JAWSTH010000152.1:0-11473 GCF_033542075.1 Conexibacter stalactiti | reverse complement strand
CGCGCGGCTGCTCGTCGCGGTCGGGGAGGCGCGCCGCCGCGTCGCCTCCGGGCCGGCGCGGCGTGCCTTCGCCGAGGGGCTGCGGCTGGCGCAGCAGCAGGGCGACGCGGTGCTCGCCGCGCGCGCGGCGCTCGGGCTTGCCGTGCTCGGCGAGGGGAGCGTCAACCGCGGGCTCGGACCGGCGGCGCAGAAGGTCGTCGACGCGCTCGCGGCCGCCGAGCGGGCGCTGCCGCCCGACCAGCCTGACCTGCACGCCGAGCTGCTCGCGCGGCTGGCGCTGGAGCGCTCGTGGGATCCCGACCCGGCCGTAGCGCTGGGACTGCTGGAGCGTGCCCGCGCGCTCGTGCGCCCGCAGACGCCGGCGCTGACGCGGCGGGTCGTCGAGCAGGCCGAGATCCGCGTCGACGCCGAGCCGGCGCGCACCGCGGAGCGGCTGATCCTCGCCGGGCGGCTGCTCGACGACGCGCGCTCGGCGCACGACCGCGCCGGCGAGGTCGCCGCGATCGCGACGCGCCTGCCGCTGCTCGGCGAGCTGGGCCGCTTCGAGAGCATGCGCGAGGAGCTGGCCGTCGCGCGCACGCTCGCCGCCCAGCTCGGCGACCCGCGCTTCCTGCGCTGGGCCGGCGAGGCCGACGCGATGCTCGCGACGATGGCCGGCGACTGGGAGCGCGCCGAGCGGCTGCGCTCCGCGGCGCTGCGCGAGGGCGGCGACCAGCCGGTCCCGAGCGAGCCGTTCGCGCTCGAGCAGCTCGTCCATCGCCTGACTCGCCGCCCGCACATCGCGGCGGCCGACGTCCCCGCGCTCGCCGAGATCGCCGAGCGCCGCCCCGACCTCGTCGCCGTCCGCGTCGGCGCCGCGCTGCTGTACGCCAGCGACGACGAGCCCGCCGCGGCCGCCGCGCTGCTCGCGACGCTGCCCGACGACGCCGACGGGCTGGCCGGCCTCGACCGCAGCAACGGCTTGGCGCTGTTCACCTGGACGGCGCTGGCAGCGGTCATGTGGCTGCTCGGCGACAGCGCCCGCGCGGCGCCGCTGCGGACGCTGCTGGAGCCGTACGCCGAGCGTCACGCGGTGATCTTCCTGCCCGGCTACTTCGGCCCGGTCGCCGAGGCGCTCGGTCTGCTGGAGCTGCTGCTCGGCCGCCGCGCGGAGGGCGAGGCGCGGCTGGAGCAGGCGCGTGCGGCGGCGCTGGCGGCCGGCGCGCCCGCGGTGGCGCAGCGAATCGAAGCGGTCGCGGCGGTCTGAGGCGCGTCGCGAGCGCGTCGCGAGCGCGCCGCCAGCGCGCCGCCGCGAGCACCGGCGAGTTTTGGTCGCTCAGCGACCAAGACTCTCCGCTGCTCTTTTTGCAACCGGGCTGCAAGGTCAGCACTCCATAGTGCGGTCCGCAAGCGTCCCCGCTGTCGCGCCCGCCGCCGCCGATCCCATCCCTGTGCCGCGGCGGGCGCGACTCCCAGTCACCCGCGCGTCGATGACGCCGACACTGACCGACCCCCTCACCAGCCTCCCGCACCGCCGCCGTCTCGAACAGCGCCTCGACGCGCTCTTCGACGACTATGCGCCGCGGACGATAGGCCTGCTCGTGATCGACGTCGACCGCTTCCAGGCGCTCAACGAGGAGCTTGGTCGCGAGGCCGGCGACGAGGCGTTGCGGACGCTCGGCCCGCGGCTGCGCGCGGCGATGGCCGGCGAGCACCTGATCGTGCGGCTGTGGAGCGACGAGTTCGGCGTGCTGCTGGAGAGAGACGCGACCGCCGAGCGGCTCGCCGCGCTCGCGGCGCGCGTCCATCGCGCCTTCGAGGAGCCGCTGACGCTGCGCGGCGAAGAGGTGCTGCTGCGCGCGAGCATCGGCGGCGCGCTGCTGTTCACCGACGACGGGATCTGGCCCGAGCTGATGCACGAGGCCGACCTCGCCGCCCGCCGCGCGCGCCGCCACGGCTCCGGCTACGAGCTGTATCGCGACAGCTCCGACGACGCCGGCCGCGAGCTGCTGCTGCGCGTCCACGAGCTGCGCAGCGGGATACCGGACGGCGAGCTGGTCGTGCACTACCAACCCCAGGTCGAGGCGAGCGGCGAGGTCGGCTGCGTCGAGGCGCTCGTGCGCTGGCAGCATCCCGACCTGGGGCTGCTGGAGCCGGGCGAGTTCCTGCTCGTCGCCGAGGCCGCCGACCTCGCCGGCAGCCTCACCAGCACCGTGCTCGCGCAGACGCTCGGGCAGCTCGCTGCCTGGCACCGCGACGGCCGCGACCTGACCGTCGCCGTCAACCTCGCGGGGCCGAACGTGCTCGACGAGCGGCTGCCCGACGAGGTCGAGCGGCTGCTGGAGGAGCACGGCGTGCCGGCGCGGCGGCTGAAGCTGGAGCTGACCGAGCGCGCGGTCGCGCAGGATCCGCGGCGCGCGCTGGCGACGCTGCAGCGGCTGCGCGCGCTCGGCGTGCTCGTCTCGCTCGACGACTTCGGCGTCGCCGCGTCGTCGCTGGCGGTGCTGCGGCGGCTGCCGCTCGACGAGCTGAAGGTCGACCGCAGCTTCGTCGCGCGCGTGCCGGGCGACCTGCGCGACGTCGCGATCGTGCGCGCGGCGGTCTGGCTCGCACACGACCTCGGCCTGCGCACGGTCGCCGAGGGCGTCGAGCTGCCGGCGACGGCGGAGGCGCTGCGCGAGATCGGCTGCGACGCGCTGCAGGGCTTCCTCTTCAGCCGTCCGCTGCCCGCGGATGAGCTGGAGGCGTGGCTCGACGCCGAGGCCGACGCCGGCACGCCGGCGGACAGCGCCTGAGGCGCGCAAGCTCGGGGGGAGGAGGCCAGTGGGCGTCGCGCTGTGGGGAGCGCGGCGCCCGCCCGGCCGGCGCTGGCGCGCCACAACTCCCGCGCCGCTCTGGTGTCATGGAGGCATGCTCAGCAGATTCCGCCTCGCCCGTACGCTCGTCGCCGCCGCGCTCGCCGCGACGGCTCCCGCCGCCGTCCTCGCCGCGCCCGCCGCGGCCGAGCGGCAGCTGACGATCAGAGGGGCCGGCTTCGGCCACGGCGTCGGCATGAGCCAGTACGGCGCGCAGGGCTACGCGCTCCAGGGCAAGCGCCACCGCTGGATCCTCGCGCACTACTTCACGGGCACGAAGGTCGGCAGAGCGCCGGCGCGGACGGTGCGCGTGCGCCTCGCCAGCGGCCGCGTCGCGACCTTCGCCGGCGCCACCCGCGCCGGCCGCAGAACGCTCGACCCGACGACGACGTACACGGCCAGACTGATCGGCGGGAAGATTCAGATCAGCGGCGGCGGGCACAGCGTGCGCGTCGCCCAGCGAGCCCGCATCGCCGGTCGCGGTCCGCTGCAGGTCGGCGGCCTCGGCAGCTACCGCGGCGCGCTGGAGCTGTCCGACGGCGGCGACGGCCTGCTGCAGGTCGTCAACGCGGTCGGCGTCGAGGAGTACGTCAGAGGCGTCGTGGCGCAGGAGGCGTTCGCGAGCTGGAGAGCGGAGGCGCTGAAGGCGCAGGCGGTCGCCTCGCGCACCTACGCGCTCGCCAACGGCAAGGGCGGCGACGGCTGGGACCACTACGCCGACACGCGCTCGCAGAGATACGGCGGCGTCGCCGCCGAGACGCCGACGACCGACGCCGCGGTCGCCGCGACGCGCGGCCAGGTCGTCACCTACCGCCGCAGAATCGTGCCGATCTACTTCCACGCCAGCTCCGGCGGGCGGACCGAGAACGTCGAGGTCGGCCTCGGCGCGACGCCGCAGCCGTGGCTCAGAGGCGTCGCCGACCCGTTCGACCGCGTGCAGAACACGAGCTGGTCGAGCTGGACGCGGACCTTCCCGATCGCGACCGCCGAGCAGCGGCTCGGCGGGATGCTGCAGGGCTCGCTGATCGAGATCCGCGTCCTCACGCACGGCTTCTCCGGCCGCGTCGTCAGCGCCGAGGTCGTCGGCAGCGGCGGCACCACGACGGTCACCGGCAACGACCTCGCCGGCGCCTTCGCGCTGCCGTCGACGTGGGCGGCCTACGCGGTCGGCGGGTGAGCGGCTGGCGGCCTCAGCGTGCGAGCGGCCGGGCGGCGACCGCGCCGCTCAGCGCGCCCGCTTGACCGCCTTCCAGCCGGAGCTGTTGCCGGCGACGTCGGTGACGCGCGCGAACAGCTTGCCGCCGGCGGGGACCCGCAGCGTCACGCGCTGGCTGCGTCTGCCCTTGCTGTTGCCGCGCACGAGCTGCTTGGTCAAGAACGGCTTCCCGCCTCTGCGTCTGGCGAGCTGAAGCTGCCGCAGACCCGAGTTGTCGTCTCTGCCGGTGACCGTCAACGTCGGCTGCTTCGCCTTCTTCGGCTTCCGCTTCCCCTTGGCCTTCGGCTTCGTCTTCTGCTTGGGGCCGCTCGCCGCGGCCGCGGCGGTCGCGGCGACAGGCGCGATGCTCGCGGCGACGACCTGCGGCGGCCGCTGGTCGAGGATGATGTCGTCGGTGTAGGTCTCGCGCCCGGACTCGCCGCCGCGGAAGCGCAGGTAGACGATCTTCGGCAGCCGCTCCGGACCCGAGGAGGCGAGTGTCCACGGCACCCGCGCGACCAGCCCGAGCGAGGTCGTCGAGCCGGCGGCGCCGAAGCCGCCGTCGTTGGAGAGCAGCGCCGTCTCGGCGAGGCGCGGCCAGACGAGCGAGATCGTCACGTTCGGGTTGCTCGTCGCGATCGCGCCATCGTTGATCGAGATGCCCAGCTCGCCGGCGGGCGGGGCCGGGGTGACGCGGACGGTCGCGGTCGCCACCGCGGTCAGGCCGCCGGCGTCGGTGACGCGCACGCCGAGGGTGCGCGCGCCGATCGTCGAGAACGAGGCCGAGCTGTGGCCGCTTCTGCCGCCGTCGGTCTCGAAGCTGCCGTCGCCGTCGAGATCGAACTGGTAGCGGACGACGCCGCCGTTGGCATCGCTCGACGCGCTCGCGTCGAGCCCGACCGGCTCGCCCGTGTGGATCGCTGAGCGCGAGAGCGACAGGTGTGCCTGCGGCGGATCGGCGACGGTGAACCGCGCGCTCGGCGTGCGCCGCACGTGGCCGTCGCGGGCGGTCGTCTCGACGTGCCAGCTGTGCTGACCGTCGGCGAGCGGGCGCGGCGCGGTCCGCTCGCACTGGGCGGCGCAGGCGCCGTGCTCGTGCGTGAACAGGGGAGCGTCGTCGACGATGACGGTGTAGCCGGCGACCGGCTCGCTGTCGTCGGCGGCGGAGGCGCGCTGCCAGGCGAACAGCGGTCTCGCGCCGACCGTCGCGCCCGCGGCCGGCGCCACGGTCGCGTAGGCGTCGTCGTCGATCCGCAGCTCGACCGTCCGCGTGACGCTGCCGAGGCGGTCTCTCGCCGTGACGGCGTAGCTCTGCGCGGCCGTCGGCTGCGTCGGCGTGCCGCTGATCGTCCCGCTCGCCGGATCGAGCGCCAGCCCGGCCGGCAGCGCCGGTCTGACGCTCCAGCTCAGCGGCGAGGCGCGCCGCTCCGCGGTCGGGGCGACCGGCGCGATCTCACCGCCACGGGCGTACGCGCGCGCCGGCGGCAGCTCGAAGGTCGGGGCGGGCGGCGTCAGCAGGCGGATCGAGCCGGCGTTGGAACGGCCGAACGGCCCGTCCTGCGGGAAGGCGACGGCCAGCCGCGGCGTACCGGCGAAACTGCCGGTCAGCGTCGCGTAGGCGGCGCCGGTGCCGATCGTGAAGCCGCGGTCGAGCGGGTTGGCGACGTCGAGCGGCGCGCTGTCGGCCTTGCCGAAGAGGATCACGTCCGCGGGGTCGGCGTCGCGCGCGAGCAGGTCGTCGAGGCCGTCGCCGTCGAGGTCGCCGATCGCCGTCACGTACGGCGCGTAACGCCCCGGCGCCGCGTTGATGCGGAAGCCGGCAGAGCCGAGCACGTCGAGCGACAGCGGGCTCGTCGCGCTGCGGCCGAAGAGCACGAACGAGCGATCGGAGTTGACGTCGTTGAGCAGGACGTCGGCCTTGTCGTCACCGTTGACGTCGCCGGCCGGCCCGACGCCCGCGAGCATGTGGCCGGTGATCGTGTAGCCGCCGTCGCCGAGCGCGGAGAGCGCGATGTCGGCGGTGCCGCTTCTGCCGAAGACGACCCACGAGCGCGGGACGCAGGTCGTCGACACCTGGCAGTCGGAGGTCAGCGCGAAGTCCTCCAGGCCGTCGCCGTCGACGTCGCCGACGGCGCTGCCGCTGCCGATCTGCGGGTTGCCGATCCCGTTGATGCGATAGCCGGCCCCGGCCGCGAGCGACCCGAGCGAGACTGGAGCCGTGTCGTCCGTGCCGTACAGCAGCGTCGCGCGGTCGCGCTCGACGACGAGCAGTTCGTCGTTGCCGTCGCCGTCGAGGTCGGCGACCGAGCTGGCCGAGCCGGCGTAGGACTGCGACCCGCTGCCGGTGACGGTGTAGCCGCGCAGGCCGAGCGACTCGACGTCGACCGTCGCGCTGGAATCGGCGCCGAAGACGACCGAGACGCGGCCGGCGGAGTCGTCGGCGAACGACTCGGAGAGGAGCACGTCCTGCAGCCCGTCGCCGTTGACGTCGCCGCCCGGCTGCACGTCGAGCGACCACGGGGCCATCTCGGTCCCCTCGATCGCGAAGCCGCGGTTGCCGAGAGCGGCGAGGTCGACCGGTGCGTCGGTGCCGTCGCCGAAGACGACGTAGGCGCGCGCCGATGACGATGGATCCCCGGCGCCGTGAAAGTTGGAGTAGGAGACGATCAGGTCGTCGCGCTCGTCGCCGTTGACGTCACCGGCGTCGGCGAGCTGCCAGATGCGGTCGCCGGCGTGCTCGCCGCCGATCAGGAGCTGCGACTCGAGGCCCGCGACGGCGCTCGGCGCGGCCGCCGAGGCGGTGGTGGTCGCGGCGGAGCAGCAGCTCAGCAGGACGGTGACGGCGATCAGGACATGGCGCATACGCGTCATGGTAAAAGCAGAGCGTCCCGGCTGCGCAGGTGGCTGGACGCCCAGAGCCGGTCACCGGGACGCCCGGCCCGCTGCTCAGTCGATCAGCTCGCGCTCGTAGATCACCGACGAGGACAGCTGCCCGACCGTGTCGTAGAGCGAGCGAGCGCGGCCGTTGAACTGCTGCGTCTGCCAGTAGAGCCGGTCGCAGCCGCGTTCGCGCGCCGCTGCCGCGGTCGCCTCGATCAGCGCTCTGCCGGCGTCGGCGCCGCGCGCGGCCGGCGCGACGAAGAGGTCCTCGAGGTAGCAGGAGCCCGCGGTCGACCAGGTCGTGGGGTGGACGGTCGCGTGGGTGAGGCCGACGAGCGCGCCGTCGCCGGCCACCGCGACGAGCGCGAACATCCCGTCGCGCTGCTCGCACAGCCGCGCGAAGGTCGCGTCGGTGATCTCGTCCGCCAGCTCGTGGCGGTAGAAGCTCAGGTAGCCGGCCCACAGCTCGTCCCACTGCGCGCGGTCGGCGGTGCGCAGCGGGCGGATCTCCAGTGAGGTGCTCATGGCGGCACGGTACCCTGCCCGCAATGACCGCCGCCGAGATCGAGGCCGCCTGCCTGGCGCTCCCGGGCGCCGGCAAGGAGTTCCCGTTCGGAGAGGGGACGGCCGTCTTCAAGGTCGGCGGCAAGATCTTCGCGATCGGCCGGCTCGACGGCGAGCCGCCGCCGTCGATCAGCCTCAGATGCGAGCCGGATCTGGCCGTTCAATTACGCGCTCAGCATGCCGCGATCAAGCCCGGCTGGCATCTCAACAAACGTCACTGGAACACCGTCACCGTCGACGGCTCGCTGTCGCCGAGAACGATTCGCGACATGATCGAGGACTCGTACGACCTCGTCGTCGAGTCGCTCCCCAGACGCCAGCGCACGGCGCTGCGCTGGCTGGAGGGGTAGGGGCGGGCGCCGCGCCCGGCGCCCGCCGCGCCCCGCCGCCCCGTCTAGCCCTTGCGGTACAGCCGCGTCGTCAGCGGCACGAAGATCGCCGTCAGCGCCGCGGTCTCGCCGAGCACCAGCAGCACCTCGCCGCCGCTCGCGTCCCCGTGCATCAGCCCGCGCGCCGCGGTCACCAGGTGCGTGACCGGGTTGACGTCGACGAACGCGGCCAGCACGTTCGGGAGCGTGTCGGTGTCGACGAACGTGTTGCTGAGGAAGACGAGCGGGAAGAGCGCCATGAAGCCGGTGTTCATGACCGCGTTGGGGCTGCGCATCACCAGTCCGAGCGTGGTGAAGACCCACGCCAGGCCGAACGCGAACAGGATCACGAGCGCGAGCGCGGCCAGCACGCCGAGCACGCCGCCCTCGGGGTCGAAGCCGAGGATCAGGCCGAGCACGATGACGACGCCGCCGGCGATCAGGTAGCGGACGCTGTCGCCCGCGACCGAGCCGACGAGTGGCGCCGGACGCCACAGCGGCAGCGAGCGGAAGCGGTCGACGACGCCTCTGGTCATGTCGGTGTTGAGCGCGACGCCGGAGTAGACGGTCGTGAAGAGGACCGACTGGACGAGGATGCCGGGCAATATGAACTGCAGGTACTCGGAGGTCGAGCCGGCGATCGCGCCGCCGAACATGTAGGTGAACATCAGCGTGAAGAGGACCGGCGTCAGCGTTGCGTCGATCAGCTGCTCGGGCACGTGGCGGATCTTCAGCATCCCGCGCCAGGCGAAGGCGCGGCAGGCCGTCAGGACGCTCGCGCGCGGCGGGCGCGGCCCGGAGGCGATCGCGCGCCGCAGCGCGTCGGTCGAGCCGACGGTCGCCTCGTCGGCGGTGGTGCTGGGAACGGTGCTCATGCCGTCGCCTCCTCGGTCGCGCGGTCGTCGTCGGATGGGTCTTCGGCGGGGCGGCCGGTGAGCGCGAGGAAGACCTCGTCGAGGCTCGGCTGGCCGAGCGAGAAGCCGGCGATCCCGATCCCACCGCGCGCCAGCTCGGCGATCGCATCGCCGGCCAGCTCGGCGTCGCCGCACGGCGCCATCACGGCGCCCGGCTCCGGCGCGGGGTGCGCCGAGCCGAGCTTGGCGGCGAGCGCGCGCTCGGCCTGCGGCAGCTGCTCGGGATCGAGCAGCCGCACGTGCAGCGCACCGGCGCCGACCGACGCCTTCAACTGCGCCGGCGTGCCCTCCGCGATCACTCTGCCGTGGTCGATCACGGCGAGCCCGTCGGCGAGCTGGTCGGCCTCTTCGAGGTACTGCGTGCAGAGCAGGACGGTCGTGCCGGCCTCGACCAGCAGCCGCACGATCTCCCAGACCTGGTTGCGCGAGCGCGGGTCGAGGCCGGTCGTCGGCTCGTCGAGGAACAGCAGCTGAGGAGTCACGACGATCGAGGCGGCGATGTCGAGCCGCCGCCGCATGCCGCCGGAGTAGTTCTTGACGAGGCGGGTGGCCGCGTCGGAGAGGCCGAAGGCGTCGATCAGCTCGTCGGCGCGCGACTTGCAGCGGGCGCGGTCGTAGCCGAGCAGGCGCGCCAGCAGGATCAGGTTCTCGCGGCCGGTCAGCTCCTCGTCGACGGAGGCCAGCTGGCCGGTCAGCGAGACGCCGGCGCGGACCTGGTCGGCCTCGCGCACGATGTCGTGGCCGAGCACGCGGGCGCTGCCGCCGTCGGGCGCGATCAACGTCGCGAGCATGCGGATCGTCGTCGTCTTGCCGGCGCCGTTGGGGCCGAGCACGCCGTAGACGGATCCTGCGGGAACGGCCAGGTCGACGCCGTCGACGGCGCGGTTGTCGCCGAAGCGCTTGACGAGGCCGCTGGCCTCGATTGCCAGTGTCGGGTTCGCGGTCATGTCGGTAAGGACGAGCGGCGCGCCCGAAACTCATCGGCGCGGCAGAGAATCTCCTACCCATGCGAGCGCTGAGCGCCTCAGCCGTGCCGGCGCGCGGTCGCGGCGCTCTCCAGCTCCAACTCCTCCACGACCCGCGCTCGCGCCCGGTGCAGCCGCGTCGCGACCGTCGATTCGCACGTGCCGAGCGTGTCGGCCGCCTCGCGGTAGGAGAGGCCGGCGAGGTCGACCGCGACGAGCGCCATGCGGAAGTCATGCGGCAGCCGCTCGATCGCGGCGAACAGCTCATGGCGTTCGAGGCCGGCCTCGGCGCGCGCGCCGGCGCGCTGGTCGCACAGCTCGACGTCGTCGAGCGCCACCGCCTCCTGCGGCCGCCGCGCCGCGCTCCTGCGGCCCATCAGGAAGGTGTTGCGCAGCGCGCTCAGCAGGTACGCCAGCTCGTCGCCGTCGCGCAGCCGGCGCGGTCGCGTCAGCACCAGCGTCAGCGTCTCCTGGACGAGATCCTGAGCCTCCTCGTCGGAGCGGCACAGCGCGCGCGCAGTGCGGGAGAGACGGTCGAGGTGCGGGACGAGCGCCTGCGGGTCGAGCCGCGGCATCGATCGACTGTACCGCTGCGCCAGAAGTGGGTGCAGCGGGAAGGGAACGTGCTGGCGCGGCATCGATCAATAGTGAGAGCACTCTGACCAGGAGGAACTGATGCGACTCGCACGCGCCCGCGCGTCGCTGGCGCCGGCGGCGCTCGTCGCCGTGCTGGCGGCGGCCGGCTGCGGCGGCACCAGCGACAGCGGCTCGGACGCGACGACCGCCGAGACGGTCGCCGAGCAGGCCGCCGACAGCAGCGGCGGCGGCGTCACCACACCGACGGTGACGTCCGCGATGAGTGGACCGAAGAGCAGCTACGGCGCCGCGGCCGGCAGTGCCGCCAGCGGCGTCGCCGGCGCCGCCGCCGAGGAGGACGACACCTCGCAGGGCGTCGAGGGCGTCTACGGCAGCGGCGGGACCGACGCCGACGGGCCGATGGAGGCGCCGGCGCGGCCGAGCACCGCCGCGGTCGTGCGGACGGCCGACGGCAGACTGGGCACGATCCTCGTCAACGGCGACGGCCGCACGCTCTACCGCTTCACCGCCGACGAGGGCGCGGTCAGTAGCTGCGCGCAGACCTGCGCCGGCAAGTGGCCGCCGCTCACGACGAGCGGCGCCCCTGACGCCGAAGGGCAGGCGAGAGCGGCGCTGCTGGGCACCAGCAGACGCAGCGACGGCCTCGTCGGCGTCACCTACGACGGCCATCCGGTCTACCGCTACGGCGGCGACGCCGCGCCCGGCGACATCGCGGGTGAGGGGCTGTCGGCGTTCGGCGGCCGCTGGTACGCCGTCGACCCCAGCGGAGCGCTCGTCGAACCGGGCGGGTGAGGCCGGGCGCTCCCGCCGGTGCGGGCGCGGCGGCGACGGGCGGCGGCCGGGCGCCGTCCGGCCGCCGCGTCGGCGCCGGACGGCAGCGGGCGCCGTCCAGTCGCCGCGTCGGCGGGCTGACCTGGCGCGGCGACGGTGCGGTCACCGGCCGGACCGTCGCCGCGGCCGGAGGGGTTCAGGCGGCGTCCGCGCGGCCGATCATCCCGAGAGCCGTCTCACGCGAACCACCTCAGGGGAGCCCTCTCGATGCGCCGAACGTCCCTTGCCGCGGCAGTTGTGCTGTGCGCCGCCGTGCCCGCTGTCGCCGCGCCCGTCGCGGGCGCGACCGCCGCGCGCGTCGCCGTCGGCGCCGCGCCGAGCGCCG
>NZ_JAWSTH010000151.1:0-11703 GCF_033542075.1 Conexibacter stalactiti | reverse complement strand
CGCGCGCGGCGCGGCCGCGCTGCGCGCGCTGCGCGACGCCGGGCTGGAGGCCGACACGGTGCTCGACGACGACGCGCTGTGGGCGGCGCAGCGCGACGGCCAGCGCGGCGCCACCGTGCTGCGCGTGTCGGCGACGCAGGAGCGGCTCGGCGCGCTGCTGGCGACGGCGCGCGGCGAGGGCGTGCCGGTCGTCGCGCGCGCCGCGTACGGGCTCGCCTGGCTGAGACTGCCCGACGACGCTCCCGACGCGCTTGCCGCGACGGTGCTGCGGCTGCGCGACGCGCTCGCCCCGTCCCCGTGCGTGCTGCTGAGCGGACCGGAGGCGCTGCGCGCCGCCGTCGACCCGTGGGGGCCGCTCGCGGCGCCGCAGCTGGAGCTGATGCGCCGCGTGAAGGAGCGCTTCGACCCGCAGCGGCGCTGCAATCCCGGCCTCTTCGCTGGAGCGCTGTGATGGCCGGCTTCGACCTCGTCCGCCAGCCCGAGCCCGACCTGATCGAGGCCTGCGTCCACTGCGGCTTCTGCCTGCCGACCTGCCCGACCTACCTGCTGTGGGGCGAGGAGGCGGACTCGCCGCGCGGCCGGATCGTGCTGATGCGCGCCGCGCAGGAGGAGGGCGGCGAGCTGACCGTCGCCCAGGTCGACGCGTGGGACAACTGCCTCGGCTGCATGGCGTGCGTGACGGCCTGCCCGTCCGGCGTCCAGTACGGCAAGCTGATCGAGGACACGCGCGGTCAGGTCGAGCGCAACTGGGAGCGCACGCGCGCCGACCGTCTCTGGCGCGACGCGCTGTTCGCGCTCTTCCCCCATCCGGGCCGCCTCCGCGCGCTCGCCCCGTTGACGGCGATCGGGCGCACGCGGCCCGCCGAGCGGATCGCCGCCCGGCTCCCCGATCGTCTCGGCCGCGTCCGCGAGCTGCTGCGGCTGGCGCCGCGCACCCCGCTGCGGGCGATGTGGCGCCGCCTGCCGGAGCGCACGCGGGCGCGGGGCTCCTCGCGCGGGCAGGTCGGCTTCGTGCAGGGCTGCGTCCAGCGCGTCTTCTTCGGCGACGTCAACGCCGCCACCGTCGCCGTCCTGGCGGCGGAGGGGTTCGACGTCTTCGCGCCGCGCCTGCCGCGCTGCTGCGGCGCGCTCCAGCTCCACAGCGGCGACGACGAGCCCGCGCGAGAGCTGGCGAGGGCGACGATCGCGGCGTTCGAGCGCTGCGACGCGGTCGTCGCGAACGCCGCCGGCTGCGGCTCCGCGATGAAGGACTACGGCCACCTGCTGCGCGACGACCCGGCGTGGGCCGCGCGGGCGCGGGCCTTCTCCGCGAAGGTGCGCGACGTCACCGAGCTGCTCGCCGCGCACGAGCCGCGGGCCGTTCGCCAGCCGCTCGCCTTGACCGTCGCCTACCACGACGCCTGCCATCTCGCCCACGCCCAGGGGGTGCGGGCGGCGCCGCGCGAGCTCCTGCGGGGGATTCCCGGCCTGGAGCTGCTCGAGCCGGAGGGCTGGGAGATCTGCTGCGGCTCGGCCGGCCTCTACAACCTGCTCGAGCCCGAGCCGGCGGCCGCGCTCGGGCGGCAGAAGGCCGAGCGCCTGCTGGCGACCGGCGCGCAGGCGGTCGCGGCCGCGAACCCCGGCTGCGCGCTGCAGCTCGCCGCCCACACGCGCGCGCTCGGGCGCGAGCTGCCGATCCACCATCCGATCGAGCTGCTGCACGCGTCGATCACGGGGCGGTCGCCGTGAGCGTCTCGATCGAGCGCCCGCCGGGTGACCGCGGCGACGAGGTGCTGAGCGAGGCGGCGCTGCGCTTCCTCGGGCGCCTGCACACCCGCTTCGAGCCGCGCCGCCAGGAGCTGCTGGCCGCGCGCCGCGAGCGGCGCGCGCGGATCGCCGCCGGCGAGACGCTCGACTTCCTGCCGCGGACGCGCGCGATCCGCGACGGCGACTGGCGGGTCGCGCCGCCACCGCCGGATCTGCGCGACCGCCGCGTCGAGATCACCGGGCCGGTCGACCGCAAGCTGATCGTCAACGCGCTCAACTCGGGCGCACGCGGCTTCATGGCCGACTTCGAGGATTCGCTGTCGCCGACGTGGCGCAACGTCGTCGCCGGGCAGGCGAACCTGATCGACGCGGTCGCGGGGACGATCGCGCACGTCGCGCCAGACGGCCGCGAGTATCGCCTCGGCGCGCAGACCGCGACGCTGCTGGTGCGACCGCGCGGCTGGCACCTGCCGGAGAAGCACCTGCTGGCCGACGGCCGGCCGCTCGCCGCCGCGCTCGTCGACGCCGGGCTGTTCCTCTTCCACTGCGCCGCCCGGCTGCTCGCGCGCGGCTCTGGCCCGTACCTCTACCTGCCGAAGCTGGAGAGCCATCTGGAGGCGCGGCTGTGGAACGACGTGCTCCTGCTCGCCGAGGACGAGCTGGGGCTGGCGCCCGGCACGGTCAAGACGACCGTGCTGATCGAGACGCTGCCGGCGGCGTTCGAGATGGACGAGATCCTCTACGAGCTGCGCGACCGCTCGCCCGCCATCAACGCCGGCCGCTGGGACTACATCTTCTCGACGATCAAGACCTTCCGCGAGCGACCGCAGTTCGTCCTCCCCGACCGCGGCGACGTACGCATGACGGTCCCCTTCATGCGCGCCTACACCGACCTGCTCGTCCGCACCGCCCACCGCCGCGGCGCCCACGCGATGGGCGGCATGGCCGCGCTGATCCCGTCGCGCAGCGACCCCGAGGCGAACGCGCTGGCGATCGCCGCGGTCGCGGCGGACAAGCAGCGCGAGGCCGGCGACGGCTTCGACGGCACCTGGGTCGCCCACCCGGACGTCGTGGCGACCGCGCAGGCCGAGTTCGACGCCGTGCTCGGCGAGCGCCCCAACCAGGTCGAGCGCACGCGCGAGGAGGTCGCGGTCGGTGCCGCGGAGCTGCTCGACGTCGCCGCGACGCCCGGCGCGATCACCGAGGCCGGCCTGCGCAACGACGTCAACGTCGGGATCCAGTACATCTCCTCCTGGCTGCGCGGCAACGGCGCCGCCGCGATCCACGGCCTGATGGAGGACGCCGCCACCGCCGAGATCGCACGCTCGCAGGTGTGGCAGTGGATCCGTCACGGCCGCGCGCTCGCCGACGGCCCGACGGTCACCGCCGAGCTGGTCCGCCGGATCGCCGTCGAGGAGCTGGAGCGGATCCGCGACGAGGTCGGCGACGATCGCTGGTTCGAGACCGAGGCGCGGCCGCGCGCGTCGCGTGAGCTGTTCGAGCTGGTCGCGCTGAATGGCCAGCTCGAGGAGTTCCTGACGCTGCCGGCCTACGAGCAGCTGTAGCGTGGTGCGCACCACGACACCGAGGTCTGATCTGTGCGCTCTTCGCTTCCTGCAGGCGCCGCGCTCGCAGCCGGCGTGCTTCTGCTCGCCGTGGCTCCTGCCGCCGACGCCACCTTCCCGGGCCAGAACGGCCGCCTTGCGCTGACGTACGGCGCCGGGGACGTCGATGACGGCCTCACCTCCGGCATCTTCGCCGGGCTGCCATATGCGAGCGGAAGCCCGCTCGGGTGGACGGCGCAGGCATGCGGCTCGCAGCCGCCGACGCCGGCGGATCCGCAAGGCCCGAACTGCCTCGCCGGCGCCGGCGCGTCGTTCAACCTCTCGGGCAGCGTCGTCGCCTTCGGCGCGACCACCGCGCTCGGCAACGGCCAGCTCGCGGTCGCCGCGGCGGACGGCACCAACCTGACGCTGCTGCCGCAGCAGACCGCCAACGACGTGCAGCCGGCCTTCGCCCCCGGGCGGTTCGGCTCGGCTGCCAACGCCACACTCGCCTTCCAGGGGGTCAGCGGGCAGGGCGTCAGCGCCAACACGGTCACGGACATCTTCACGCTGAGCCTGGCGATGGGCAGCGCGCCGGCGACCGCCGCCGAGCTGACCCAGCTCACGAGATTCGGCGATGCGACCGCGCCCGACTGGAGCGCGCGGAACCGGATCGCCTTCTCGCACGCCGGTCAGCTGTGGGCGGTCAACGCGAGCGGCGGTGCGCTCACCCAGCTCACCAAGGGCGGCGGCGACCAGGCGTCCTGGTCGCCCGGCGGCACCGCTGTCGCGTTCGTGCGCAGCGGGCAGGTGTGGCGGATGGCGGTCGGCGCGAGCGGCGCCGGCACGCAACTGAGACAGCTGACCAGAGTCGCCGGCGGCGCTTCGTGGCCCGTCTGGTCCCCCGACGGCCGCACGATCGCCTTCCTGCGTTCCGGCAACGTGGCGTCCATCGCCACGATCCCCGCCGGGGGTGGCAGAGCGAGAACGGCGCTCAACGGCATGCGCGCCGTCAGCGACGTCGCCGCGCTCGGCGCCGGCGGGATGGCGTGGCAGAGCTGGCGCTGAGGACCCCGCGCCAGTCCGCGGTTCGTCGCCGACGTTCTCGATGCCGGTCGCGCGAAAGCACGAGGCGACGCCACATCGGCGCCGCCTCGCTCCGCAACGCGCTCAACCCAGCACGGGAGCTACCCGCGTGCGTAGATCCGGGGGCCTCCGCCGAAGATGATCGCGGAGGGAGCGCTGTTGAGCGTGGCTCTGGTGTGGAACGTCAGGTCGTAGGACGTCCATCTCCAGGTGCTGCCATCTCTGCCGTACATCGTTTCGATCAGTCGGTCCCCGGCGGTGCGGGAGTAGACCCGCGGAGCGCCCTCGTGCATCACGACGGCCGGCCGCAGCGGCGCGAGGCGCGGCGCGCCCGACGGCGAGGAGAGGTCGTACCAGCTCCAGGTCACGACCCCTCTCGAGTTCGTGCCGCGCAGCGTCTCCGTCAGGATGCCGCTGTCGCTGACTGTGTAGATGCGCGGGTTGCCGTCGATCAGGAACGCTGCCGGGTCGCCTGCGAGCGACGGACCGGCGACCGCGGCGGTCAGGTTCGAGCGGCTCCATCCCCAGCCTCCGCCGACCGGCCCGTAGTACGTCGTGGCCAACTGCCCGTCGGTCGTGCGGTAGTAGACGTGCGGGTTGTTGGCGACCAGGACGATGCTCGGGTCCCCCGCGACCTTCTCCGTGTCCGTGCTCGAGGGGAGGTTGTACCACTCCCAGCTTCTGCCGTTCTGGCCGCTCCAGACGAACTCGATCAAAGCGCCCGCGAGCGTGCGCGCATAGATGCGCGGGTAGCCGTTGAGCATCGTCACGGCCGGACGGCCCGCGATCGCAGGTGCGCCCGCCGCGGAGGTCATGTTGTGCGCCTCCCATCTCGCGGTCCCGTAGAGGAACTCCAACAGTTCTCCGGCCGCGTTGACCGCGTAGACCCGTGGCTGACCGTCCACGACGAGGGGCGCCGGATCACCCGCGATCGTCGCCCACGAGCCGGCGTCGGCCGTCAGGTCGTAGGCGTTCCAGACACGTCCGCCGAGCCAGTCGGTGAGCGTTTCGGTCAGGTGCCCGGAGCTGCTGCGGCTGTAGACGCGTGACTTGCCGTCCAACGCGATGGCCGACGGATTCCCGGCGACCGGCGGCTGCTGCGGAGCGGCCGCGGCGAGGCTGTAGGTGCGCCAGCCCCAGCCCGCTCCGCCGCCGTCGTCGTAGAGCGTTTCGGTCAACGTGCTCGGGCTGGCAGGGTCCTCGACCAGGAACGGATTCTCCGCTCCACCGACGTTCCAGTTCGTGTCGAGCCACTCGCCCGGCTCGGGGAGTGCGTCGAAATAGGTGTCGTTGTTGCAGTCGAGCGGGACACCGACCGCGGTTTCGTTCGAGCCGTTTCTGGGGCACGCCGTCTCGATGTACGGAACCGGCGGTTGGCCGGCTCTCGCATCCTGGTAGCAGAGCACGTCGAGACCGTCGACGCAGTGGAAACCGGCGGTTGCGAGTGGCGCCGACGGCTGCGACCCGCCCAGCGTATGCACAAGCTCATGGACCGGCACGTGGGTCTCCCATCCCTCGCGCCACGTCATCCCGGTCGTCGTGTAGGTGCGATTGTCGTTGTACGTGGTCTTCCGCGTGTCGGTCCTGAGGTATCCGTAGCCGCCGGCTTCGCTGTTCTCACCTTCGATGAAGACCGCGTACTTCACGGCATCGGCGCCGTCCGGCGGCTGCGCGCCCTGCACCGTGGTTCGCACGACATTCGGGTCGGTCGTGTTTGGAGCGACCACCTCGCGCACGAGGATCTGTCCGCTGCTGTCGCACGCGACGCGCATGCGCAGGAGTCGCTGACCGCCACTCGTCAGCGACGACTGAGCGTTGATCTTCCAGTTCATCCGCCGGATCACCGAGCGGATCAGGTCGGGCGCCGCGACCGTGCCTTCGCCAGCAGGGTGGTGCCAGACGGGCACGATCCGATTCCCGCTCGTCGCGCAGACCGGGTCGAGTTGCTGCGCAGGCAGGGTGACCCATGCGCTGGCGAAGGCCGCGGACTTGGGCGGATCAGCGTGATAGTAGGTGTCGGGCTGACCTCTGCGCTCGATGACGTACCGGTGGTTGCGCGCGTCGTAGCGTCGCGTCTCACCGCCAACGCGCTGGAGGTCGGGGATGCCGGCGATGCGGCCGTCGTGGCCGGCATGCCCGGGATGGGCGGTTGCGGATGCCGTGCCGACGGCGAGACAAGCTACGGCGACCGCCAAGGCGATCAGGAGCGACGGGCCGCGGGCATCAGCCCGCGAGCGGAGCAAAGACATGACGTTGGAACCCCCGGTGCAGATTGGTCGCGGCGACTGTAGACGTGCCACCTTGACCGGTCAACGCACCTCAACCAAATGATCACGCGGTTGACGGGCAGCGGCCGCACGTGGTCGTCGTCGCGTGGACTGAGCGACGAGCGTCACCGTGAACGCCGCGCGCGCTACCGTGCCGCTTCGATGAGCACGGAACTGCTGGTCCACGTCGGTCCCGATCCCTCGCCACAGCTCGAACAGGCCGTTCGCGACGGCGGCGGCACGCTCGTCGGCGCCGTCGCCGAGGCCGAGGCGATCGTCTGGCGCGGCAGTCCGGAGCAGCTCCAGCCGCTGCTGCATGACGGCATCCGTTGGGTGCAGCTGCCGAGCGCCGGGGTCGAGCACTGGCTCGAGAGCGGCCTGATCGACACCGCCGGCGCGCGCCGCTGGACGGCGGCGACGGGCGCCTACGGCGCGATCACCGCCGAGCACGCGTTCGCGCTGCTGCTCGCCGGCCTGCGGCGGCTGCCGGAGTGCGCCCGCGCGTCCTCGTGGCAGGGCGACGCACTGGAGGGCGGCACGCTGTTCGGCACGACGGTCGCGATCATCGGCGCCGGCGGGATCGGCCGTGCGCTGATCGCGATGCTGGAGCCGTTCGGGGTGACGGTCCTCGCCGTCAACCGCAGCGGGCGCGAGGTTCCCGGTGCCGCCGAGATCGTCCCTTTCACGCGCGTCGGCGAGCTGTGGCCACGCGCCGACGCCGTCGTCCTCTGCGCCCCCGCGACCGCCGAGACCCATCACCTGCTCGACGCCGCCGCGCTCGCCGCGCTGCCCGCGCACGCGTGGGTCGTCAACGTCGCGCGCGGCTCGCTGGTCGACACCGACGCGCTCGTGCGGGCGTTCGCCGACGGCGCGATCGCCGGGGCCGCGCTCGACGTCACCGACCCCGAGCCGCTGCCGGCCGACCATCCGCTGTGGCGCGAGCCGCGCGCGCTGATCACGCCCCACACCGCCAATCCGGCCGGCCCGCTGCGGATCGCGCTGGCCGAGCGCGTGCGCGAGAACGTCGCCCGTCTGCGTGAAGATCGTGAGCTGCTGGGCATCGTCGACCCCGCACGCGGGTACTGACCTGGCAGGTTGCCACTCGTCCCGGAGGTCGTTCGTGCCCGTCGTGCCCCGTCCCCTGCCGTCCGCACGCGCGGTCGGCATCGTCCTGTGCGCGCTCGCCGTGCTCTGCGCGCTCGCGGCGTCACCGGCCCGCGCGACGCAGTTCCGCGGCGCCGTCGAGGACCCGGCAGAGGACGCGCTGCCCGGCGGCCGCGACATCGTGCGCGCGGAGGCCGTCTACGACGACGCGAGCGGCGCGCTGCTGCTCGTCACGACCTTCCGCGAGGCGCCGACGCAGGGTGACGTGCTCGCCGGCGGCTTCGGCACGCGCGCCGCGAGCGGCGCGTGCAACTACCCGGGGACGGTCTTCGCCGGCCTGACCGGCGCCACCGAGAACGTCCAGTGGCAGCGCTTCAACGCCGCTGGCACGAGAGTCGGCAGCGGCCAGAACGGTGCCCGTCAGCTCGACGGCGCGACGTTGATCTACGCGCTCGCCGATCCCGGCTTCGTCGCGCAGGGCTACGACTGCCTCGTCTCGCTCGCGCTCACCGATCCCGTCACCGACGCCGCGGTCGAGAACGTCCCCGGCTTCGCGCTGGCGCCGGTCGCGCCCGAGCAGCCGCAGCCGCCCGCCCCCCAGCCGCCCGCGCCTCAGCCGCCGGCGCCGGCCCCCGCGCCGAGCACGACGACAACGACGACCACCCCGCCGCCTGCCCCGGCCAGAAGAGCGGCCGTCAAGAAGGTCGCGAAGCTGTCGGCGGGCGTCGTCGGCACGACGACGCGCACCGTCGCCCGCGGTCGTTGGACGACGTTGAAGCTGCGCGTCGTCAACGGCGGCACCGCTGCCGCCCGCACGACGAAGCTGACTGTCAGCGGCAGCCGCGGCGTCGCCGTGCGGGTCGCCGGCGCGCCGCGCGGAAAGCCCGGGCTGCGGACGCTGAAGACGTTGAAGGCCGGCACCGCGAGCACCGTCGCCGTGAGGGTGCGGGCGACGCGCGCCGGCACCGTCCGCTTCCGCGCGACCGCCGCCGGCAGGCTGTCGGCACGCGGCTCCGTCGCGCTGCGCTTGAAGTCGAGCAGAGCGACGAGACCGAGACGCCCGGCGACGAGAACGCCCACGAGAAGAGCGGCCGTCAGGCACCCGCTCGCCGATCGCTACTTCTGGGGCACCGAGGTCGATCCGATGTACGCGTGGGACAACCACGCCGTCTGGTTCCTCGACGACAGATGGGCCTACTACGGCTTCCCGCCCGCCGGCAGACCGCGCTGCACGGCCGAGACGACCGCCGCCGATGAGGACGGCAGACCGACCGACGAGGGCTGCAGACCGTTCACCTACGACGAGAGGAGCGGCGCGCTGACCGTCGGCGGGCTGAGCGGCAGCATCGACAGAGCGGGCAACGTCAGACTCGGCGAGCTGGAATTCGACTGGGAGCTGTCGATCCCGCAGCCCGGCGCTCGCCTCGACGTCGACCTCGAACATCGCGGCTTCAGCGGCATGTGCGGCCTGATCATGGGCTGCACGACCTGGCACTACCTGATCGCGCTGAGAGCCGACGGCAGATTCATGCGCTCCAACAGCGCCACGACGACGATGGGCGACGGCACGAGCACGCCGTTCGTGTGGGGTGCCAGCATGCCGCCGGACAAGACCGGCACGTACGAGATCCTCGCCGGCGGCGCGATCCGCTTCAGCTACCTCGACGGCAGAGTCGCGACCGAGACGATCGGGATCGAGCGCTCCAGAGAGGGCAGAGACGATCCCGTCGGCAGAGGGATCGTCGTCGGCGACACCAACTACTACCCGGACGACGACGACTGAGCGGCGGCCGGCTGCGGCGCGACCGCGCCCGGCCGGCCGATCGTCGCCCAGCCGATCACGACGTCGCCCTCCATCAGGCAGGCCATCTGGCCGGGGGCGGCGCCGTCGACCGGCTGCTCCAGCGCGACCTCCAGGCGCCGGTGCGGGCCCGGCGCCGGGTCGCCGACCAGCCGTGCCGGCAGCGGCTTGGCGCGGTAGCGCAGCTTGACGCGGTCGACGCGCGCGCCGTCGCGATGCAGGCGCGCCCCGCGCAGCGGCACGGCGGTCGTCGCCAGCTCGGCGCGCGTGCCGGCGACGACGCGGTTGCGCGCCGGCTCGGTCCGCAGCACGTACAGCGGCTCCTCGGCGGCGACGCCGAGCCCTCTGCGCTGGCCGACGGTGTAGCCGTGATGGCCGCTGTGGCGGCCGAGCACACGGCCGCCGCTGTCGACGATCTCCCCCGGCTGCTGCTCGATCCCGGCGTGGCGGGCGAGGAAGTCGGAGCGGTTGGTGCCGGCGAGGAAGCAGAGGTCCTGAGAGTCGGGCTTGGAGGCGACCGGCAGCTGCGCCTCGGCGGCCAGCTCGCGCACCTGCGGCTTCGTCAGCTCGCCGAGCGGGAAGCGCATCCGCGCGAGCGAGTCGGGCGTGAGCGCGGCGAGCATGTAGGTCTGGTCCTTCCACGCGTCGACGGCGGCGCGCAGCAGCGGGCCGTCCGCGCCGTGCTCGACACGCGCGTAGTGGCCGGTCGCCAGCGTCGCGGCGCCGAGGCGGTCGGCGAACTCGAGCATCGCGTCGAGCCGCACGTGGCCGTTGCAGCGGATGCACGGGTTCGGCGTAAGCCCGGCGCGATGGTCCTCCAGGAACGGGGTCACGACGCCGGCGCGGAACTCGTCGCGCAGGTCGAGCGTCAGGTGCGCCATCCCCATACGGTGCGCGAGCGCGCGCGCGTAGCGAACCGCCTGCGCCGAGCAGCAGGAGCGCTCGCCGTCGTTGGCCTCGTCGGCCCACAGCTCGAGCGTCACGGCGACCGCGTCGCCCTGCTCGCGGCCGGCCAGCAGCGCGACGACGGCGCTGTCGACGCCGCCGGACATCGCGACCAGCGTCCGCGGCGAGCCGTCGGCCGGCGGGGCGAGCGCGCCGCGCTCCCGCACGGCCGTGCCGAGCGCCCGCGCGAGCGCGTCGGCGACCAGCTCGGCGGCATGGAACTTGCCGGCCGAGAGACCACCGAGCTGCGCATCGACGTCGCGCGCGCCGAGCCGCGCGACCTCGAGCAGGTCCATCCCCTCGACCAGCTCGGCGACCGCGCTCAGCGACGCGATCGTCGCGCCGCACGCCTCCGCCTCCCAGCCGACGGCGCCGACGCGTCGTCCGCTGTCGTCGAGCGCCAGCGCGATCCGCACGACGTCGCCGCACAGTCTCGTGCCGGCGACGCCGATCGCCGCGCCCTGCGGCGCCCGCCCGCGCCCGTGCGCGGAGGTGAGGTGATGCTCGAACAGCTCGCGATCCACGGCAGTCGAGTCTAGAGGGGCGATCGCGGACCACGGATCGCTGCGCGCGCGCAACTTCCAGCGCGGGCACCCGTTACGTCGACCGACCAGGACTGATCACGAAGGGACTCGGGACTCAGATGCTCGCTCGACGCAGGGTCGCGGCCGTCGCCGCCGCGTCTGCAGGCTTGGCAGGACTTGGAATCGGCGGCGGAGCGGCGCAGGCGTTCAGAATGCCGCCAGGCTGGCAGTCGATCGAGAGATCGGGCGTGACGAGAGTGACGTTGCCGCCGGGCGCCACCCAGCTGCAGCTCAGCGCGACCGGCGGCAGAGGTGGCGGAACGCTCGGCGGCAGAGGCGCGGCCGTGTCCGGCACCGTGCCGGTCAACGGAGCGAGATACATGATGGTCCGTGTCGGCTGGGCCGGCGGCTACGCGATCGACGGGACGCCGTCGGCCGGCACGATCTATCCGGGTGAAGGCGGCGTCTCGTCGTTCGCCGGGCTCTGCGTCGAGGAGAGATGCGAGGTGCTCAGATCGCTCGTGATCGTCGCCGCGGGCGGCGGCGGCTCGAGCGCCGGCAGCAACGTGTTCGACGTCGCTGCCGGCGGCGACGCCGGCGCCGCGGGAGCGCCCGGCGACGGTGGCGGGGTCGTCGCGGGCGCCGGCGGCGCTGCCGGTGCGCAGAGCGGCGGCCCCGGCGGAGCC
>NZ_JAWSTH010000150.1:0-11996 GCF_033542075.1 Conexibacter stalactiti | reverse complement strand
ACTTCCGTCGCTCGCCGCGTCCGCCGGCTCGGCCGCCCGCGCGCCGTCGCTCGCCGCGTCCGCCGGCTCGGCCGCCCGCGCGCCCGCGCCGTCCGCCTCCGCGTCCAGCGCGCCCAACAGCTCCTCGGCCTCAAGCGCGCGGCCGGCACCGGCGAGCGCCTGGCCGAGTGTGAGCCGTGCGTCGAAGCCGCCGCCGGCCTGCGCCGCCGCGCGCGCGAGGCGCTCCGCGAGCGTGACGTCGAGCGCCGCGAGCGCATGCCGTGCGGCCCGCTCGAACAGCAGCGGATCGTGCGCGGCGCCCGACTCCAGCCGCCACGCCGCGACGCGCGGCAGGTCGCCGCGGCGATGCGCCCCGCGCGCCTCGAGCGCGTCGGCGAGCCGGCGCTGGATCGCGTCCAGCCGCGTGCGCGAGAGCCGCGCCCGCACGACCTCGCCGTGGAGCGGGTGCGCCAGGTCGACGACGCGCCGGCGGCGCTCGGCGCGCAGCTCGGTCAGCGCCTGGCGCTCCAGCGTCTCCAGCTCGTCGCGCTCGCCGGCCTCCAGCAGCTCCAGCTCCAACGGCGCGCCGACGGCGACCACCTCGAAGGCGCGCGCCGCCGCGTCGCTCAATGCCGCGAGGCGCGCGCCGACCAGCTCGCCGAGCCGCATGCCGGGCGTGATCGCGCCATCCCAGCGCCAGATGCCGCCGCGGTCGGCGAGCAGGCCGCGGTCGCGGCCAAAGAGCACCAGCTCGCGCAGGAACAGCGCGTTGCCGAGCGTCAGCTCCCACAGCGCGTTGACGGTGCCGCCGTCGACCGGGCCGCCGAGCGCGGCGATGAGCAGCCGGTCGACTTCGGCGCGCGTCAGCTCGCGCAGCTCCACCAGCTCGCACAGCTCGTCCTTCCACAGCGCGCGCAGCGCGTCCGGCACCGGCTCGCCGCCGCGCACGGTGACGACGACGAAGCCCTCGCCGGTCGCGGCGAGCTGATGGACGAGCGTCGCGGAGGCGGCGTCGAGCCAGTGGCCGTCCTCGACGCACAGCAGCAGCCGGCCGCCGCCGGTCCGCTCGACGAGCGCGTGGCGGACCCGTGCCAGCAGCTCCGCGCCCTCGCTCGGCGTCGCGTCGGCCGGCGGCTTCGGCAGGAACGCGGCGAAGGCGCCGAGCGGGATCGACGCCGCCGAGCGCGTCGCGCGCGCCCACTGCACCGGCCAGCCGCGCGCTTGCGCCAGCCGCGCCAGCTCGCCCGCCAGCCGCGTCTTGCCGACCCCGGCGGCGCCGGCGATGACCACTCCGGCGCTGGCGCTGTCGTCCGACAGCAGCGCGCCGAGCGCTTCCAGCTCACGATCGCGTCCGACGAGCGGCCACTCCACATGCTGGAGTCTGACTTCAGCCGGGGCGATTGGCCAGCGCGCGATAGCTCCGAAAGGAGGAACTCGGTCGGCTCCTTCGGCGGCTGCGAAGCGCGGCTGACCGGACGAGAGTGTGATGGGCATGGATCCAGCCCGTCACAGCCTCCCGCTGCCCGCGCGCTCATGCGCGTAGCGCTCATCACGCCGCGCGTGCTGCTGCGCGAAGGGCTTGCGCTGCTACTGACCGATGCCGGCCTCGATGTCGTCGCTCGTTGCGGCGACGCCGCTGAACTGGTGCGGCTGACGCGCGGCGGACCGGCACCGGACGTGACGATCGTCGACGTCGGGGACGCGCCGGGTCACGGAGAGGATGGCGTGCGCGCCGCGGCGGCGATTCGCGCCCAGCTCCCGGCGAGCGGGCTGCTCGTGCTCGCGCGGCAGGTTGAGGTCGCGCTCGCGCTGCAGCTGCTCGCGGGCTCGGCCGTGGGCGTCGGCTACCTGCTGGAGGGGCGGATCGACGCCGTCGGCGACTTCGTCGACGCCGTCCGGCGCGTCGGTGCGGGCGGCTCCGTGCTCGACCCGGGCGTCGTCGCGGCGCTGCGCCGCGACGGTCGTGGGGACGATCCGCTCGGCGAGTTGACGGCACGCGAACGCGCGGTGCTGGAGCTGATCGCGGCGGGCCGCTCCAACCACGGGATCGCGGAGCTGCTGGCGATCTCGCCGCGGACGGCGGAGAAGCACGTCTCCAGCATCTTCGAGAAGCTCGAGCTGTCGTCGGCGCGCGGCCGCTCGCGGCGAGTCCTCGCCGTGCTGCTGCGGCTTGGCGCCGCGGAAGGGGGGCCGCTAGGCGAGCGCGCCGGCCGGCAGCTGGTACCGGACCGGGGGACGGGCGGAGGCCCGCTGGGCGGTCGCGTCGGTGCGGAGGCCGTGAAGGCCGCCGCGCGCAGAGGCGCTGACGACAGCCGCTTCGGGCGCTCCACCACGGCCGAGAATCCACGCTTCGATCGCGCCGAAGTCGGATCCTGAGGCGATCAGCGCCGCCCGTTCAACGGCGTGACCGCCTGACGCGTGGGGACGCGCCAGACGGGTCACAAGCTGCTGAATCGCTGCTTCGTCGATCATCGGTCGCCCGCGGGCCTATCGGCCTGCGCGCGCTCGGCCGCCGCCGCGCGGCGGGCTGCCGCGCTCTCCTTCAGTCGCACCTGCTCTTCTCTGTACGAGGCGAGCTTGGCGGCTGCGTTGATCTGACGGCGGGTCGGCTCCGACGATCTCGGGGCCATCTCAGATCAGCTGCACGTTCGCGGCGCTGGGGCCCTTCGGGCCCTGCTCCGCGTCGTAGGAGACCTTCGCGCCCTCGGCGAGCGACTTGAAGCCCGAGCCGCCGATCGCGCTGTGATGGACGAACAGGTCCTTGCCCTGGTCATCCGGCGTGATGAAGCCGAAGCCCTTGTCGTCGTTGAACCACTTCACGGTTCCAGTTGCCACGGTAAACCTCCGGGCGTCATGTGCTGTGCGGAGCGCAAAGGGTGCTGAATGCAACGACTGCGAACGCTGGCACGTCTAAATATCTGGAGAGATCCAGATCAAGGACAGCCTACCGGTTCTGAGAGCGCCGCGAGCGAATCAGTCCGCGACGGCGTGCCGGCGGGGCCGTGCGAGCCAGCGCCGCAGCGCCACGAAGCCGACCGCGCCGCCGATCAGCGGCAGCCAGAAGAGGATCACGCGGTAGGTCAGCACGGCCGCCGCCGTCGCCGCGGCCGGGGCGCCGAACGCGATCAGCATGCCGATCAGGCCGCCGTCGATCCCGCCGATGCCGCCGGGGATCGGCAGCAGGCCGCCGAGCTGTCCGACGAGGTAGCCGAGCAGGATGATCGTGATGTCGACCTCGGCGCCGAAGGCGTGGAAGGCGGCCCACAGCACCGCGTTGTCGAACAGCCAGTAGCCGATCGCCCCGGCGAGCACGAGCGGGTCGCCCGCGCGCACGATCTCGACCGCCTCGCGCGAGCCGGCGACGACGCTGCGGCGTGTCAGCGCGGCGGCGTGGCGGGCGCGGCCGGCGGTCGCGGGCGGCGGCGCGCCCTCGCCGAGGCGCGGCAGCAGCAGCACCGCGCCGATCGCCAGCAGCGCGAGCGCGGCCGGCAGGGCGGTCAGCCACAGCGAGACCGGCGGGCCGACGAGGCCGAGCGCCATCACCGTGCCGAGCACGGCGACGGCGACGAAGTTGACCGAGCCCTTGATCAGGAAGAACGCGACGGAGCGGCGCGCGACCCGGTCGGGCTCCATCCCGTCCTGGACGAGCGCCCAGCCGCCGAGCGCGAGGCCGGCGGCGCCGCTGGCGGGGACGATCGAGCCCATCCCCAGCGCCGACCAGCCGATCCGGTGCGCGGTCGCCCACGAGCGCGCGCCGCAGAAGATCGGCCGGAACATCAGCACGTAGGAGAGGCAGGAGAGCAGCTGCAGCCCGACCGCGACGGCGACCCACGCGAGGTTCGCGTCGGCCAGCAGCCCGCGCACGTCGCCGAGGCCCGGGGCGAGCACCGCGACGAGCACGAGCGCGCCGATCAGCGCCGTCACCTGCGCCGCGCCCGTCAGCAGCCGGCGCGTCTCGAAGGCGCGCGGCGGAAGCGTCTCGGCAGTCGGTTGGTGGATCGCGCTCATCGGCTGGTTCTCGGCTCGGCGCGCTCCGGACGAGCGCGGTCCCGGCAGCCTCGCGAACCACGGTCGCTGGGGGAAGCCTGAAGGCTGGTGTGTGGGGATGGGGGTAGCCGCACCCCAGTGGCAGCTGTCGTCCATACAGGGAGTAGGACGGCGGCCGCCGCCGAAACTGAGCGGTCGGCGTCGTGGCTAGGGCGCGGCGATGCTGTCGGCGACCCCGCGCAGCGCCGTCGCGGTGCGGTCGGCAGCGGCGTATATCGCCGGCAGCCGCTCCTCGCTCATGCGCGCGATCGGGCCCTGGACGGCGATCGCGGCGATCAATCTGCCGCGGTCGTCGTAGACGGGCGCGCCGACCGAGCGGATGCCGAGGCTGCGCTCCTCGTCGTTGATCGCGAAGCCGCGCGCGCGGATCCGTTCGAGGTCGCGGTCGATCCGCGCCTGCGTCGTGAGCGTCGTGGTGGTGAAGCGCGTGTACGGCTCCGGGACCGAGATCCGCCCGTCGCCGAAGGCGAGCAGCGTCTTGCCCATCGCGCAGGCGTGGATCGGGTTGCGGACGCCCGGCTGGTTCTCGACCCGCAGCGGGTGGCGGGAGGGGATGCTCGCGGCGACGGCGACCTCGTCGTCGACGCGGACGCCGAGGTTGACCGTCTCGCCGGTCTCGTCGCGCAGCGCCTCGAGGTGGGAGACGATCGCTGAGAGGCCGAGCTGCTCGGCGGCGGCCCGGCCGAGCAGCACCGTCGCGAGGCCGAGCTGGTAGCGGTCGTCGGTCGGCGACTGCCCGAGCAGCCCGTGCGCGCAGAGCGAGCGCAGGATCCGGTGGGCGGTGCTGACGTGCAGGCCGACGCTCGCCGCGACCTCGGTCGCGGTCATCGCGCCGCCGCGCTCCAGCGCGCGCAGGATCGCGACCGCGCGGTCGATCGCCTGCGTCCCGGTCGGCGCCGCCTTCGGCGCGGCGGCGGCTTCGACCGCCGCGGGGGCGGCTTCGGCCGCGGAGTTCTGGCTCGGGGGCTTCACAAAGTCGACCGAATCAGTAGGCTATGCCATGTTGTGCAAATCGTTCCCACATTATGAGAAGGCTAGCAGGATGGTCGCAGTGATGAGCAGCACGTCGCGGTCGGTGTCTGAGGCGACGGTCGTGACCGCGCGCGAGCCCGCGTCGGAAGGCCGCTCGTGAGCGCGCGGATCGTCGTAGCGGGAGGTGGCATCGGCGGGCTGGCGTGCGCGCTGCTGCTGGCGCGCGCCGGCCACGAGGTGACGGTGGTCGAGCGCGACGCGTCGCGGGCCGTCGCGGGCGGCGACGAGGCATTCGCGGCGTGGGAGCGGCCGTCGGTGCGGCAGTGGGCGCTCGTGCACAACTTCTCCGCGCGCTCGCGCGGCCTGCTGGCGGAGCGGCTGCCAGACGTGCTGCAGCGCCTGCGCGACGATGGCGTCGAGGAGGTCAACCCGCTCGCGCTGCTGCTGGCGCCGGAGCGGCAGCGCCCCGACGACGAGCGCCTGACCGGGCTGCTCTGCCGCCGGCCGGCGTTCGAGCTGGCGCTGCGGCGCGCGGTCGAGGCGCAGGCGGGCCTGACCGTGCGCGTCGCGACGGTGGCGGGGTTGGAGTTCGCGGAGGAGGGTCCGGGCGCGGCGGGCGGCGTCGGCGCGGGCTCCGGCGACGCGGGCTCCCCGCCGCACGTGCGCGGCGTGCGGCTGAGCGACGGTGAGACGCTCGCCGCCGATCTCGTCGTCGACGCCGGCGGGCGCCGCACGCGCGTGCCGGCATGGCTTGCCGAGACTGGCATCGAGCTGCCGACCGCGATCCAGCCGTGCGAGCTGACCTACCACTCGCGCTACTACCGCGCCGCCCCCGGCGTGAGACCCGACTACCTCGGGATGCCGCGCGGCGACCTCGGCCACCTCTTCTACTGGACCTTCGTCGGCGACCACGGCACCTACGGCGCCGCGATCGGCGCGCCGCCGTGGGAGCCCGGCTACCTGCCGTTGCGCGACAACGCCGCGTGGGAGGCGCTCACCGCCGCGATCCCGCCGCTGGCGGCCTGGATGGAGGCGGCCGGCGGGGAGCCGCTCCACGACGTGCAGGTGATGGCCAACAACCGCAACCTGCGGCGCCGCTACGTCGTCGACGGCCGGCCGCTCGTCACCGGGCTGGTGGCGATCGGCGACGCGCTCGCGGCGACCAACCCGATGCGCGCGTGGGGCGCGGCGATGGCGCTGACGCACGCCTGCGCGGTCGCCGACGTCGTCGGCGGCGCGGGCGGCGGCGAGCGGCGTGGTGCGCGTGACGCCGCCGCGACCGCGCTCGCCTACGACGCCGCCGTCGCGGAGGAGACCGACCTCGTCTACGAGGTCTCCGCGGCCGCGGACCGCATCCGCACCCACCGTTGGAAGGGGCTGCCGATCCCCGCCTCCGACGCGCGCGCCGCCGAGGAGGAGGAGCTGCTCCAGCACGGCCTGCTGCCGGCGATCGGCAGCGAGCCCGAGCTGCTGCGCGCGCTGCTGCGCAGCATGGGCCTCGTCGACCGGCCCGACGCGCTCTTCGCCGACCCGGCGGTCCTCGCGCGGGCACGGGAGGAGCGGGCGCGCCGCGATCCCGCCGCGTCCGCGCCGGCCGGCCCCGGCCGTGAGGAGACGCTCGCGCTGCTGGCGGGCATCGCGCCGGCAGCGGGCGTCAGCCGCGAGGAGGCAGTCCGATGAGCGCCACGCCTATCGCCGCGCCGCCCGCGCCCCCGCCCGCGAGCACGGCGCCGAGCGCCCGCCGCCGCTGGCGCGGTCGCGCCGCCACCTTCGGCCGCCGCGCGCTCGTGCCGGTCGCGCTGCTCGGGCTGTGGCAGCTGCTCGCCGCCACGGGCCAGATCGACGTGCAGCTGTTCTCCTCGCCCACGCGGACCGCGAACGCGCTGTGGGAGCTGACGCTCGACGGGACGCTGCCGAGAAACCTGCTCGTCTCGATCCGCCGCGCCGCGCTCGGCCTCTTCTTCGGCGTCTCCGCGGCGCTGGTGCTCGGCGTCGTGACCGGTCTCTGGACGCTCGGCGAGGAGCTGATCGACTCGACGATCCAGATGGTCCGCACCGTGCCGGTCTTCGCGCTCACGTCGGTCTTCGTCGTCTGGTTCGGCTTCGGCGAGGTGCCGAAGGTCCTGATCGTCGCGATCGCCTGCTTCTTCCCGGTCTACATCAACGTCTTCGCGGGGATCCGCGGCGTCGACCGGGGCCTGCTGGAGATGGCCGGCGCGATGGGCAAGAGCCGCTGGGAGGTGATCCGCCACGTGCTGCTGCCGGGGGCGATGCCGCAGACGCTCGTCGGGCTGCGCTTCTCCTTCTCGATCTCGGTGCTGGCGCTCGTGATCGCCGAGACGCTCAACGCCACGACCGGCCTCGGCTACCTGCTGACGACCGCCCAGCAGTACGTCGACACCGACGTGATCTTCAGCTGCGTGATCGTCTACTGCATGCTGGGGATCGCGGTCGACGTGATCGTCCGCCTGCTCGAACGCCGCCTGCTGGCATGGCGCGCAGGGTTCGACGGCCGATGAGCGCCGTCGCGACGACCGGCGGCACCGCCGGCGGGGTGAACGTGCGCGGCCTGCGCCGCGCCTTCGGTGAGCGCGTCGTGATCGACGACCTCGACGTGCAGGTCAAGCCCGGCGAGTTCGTCTGCCTGCTCGGCGCCAGCGGCTGCGGCAAGACGACGCTGCTGCGCGTGCTGGCCGGGATCGACCGCGCCGACGCCGGCACGGTCGATGCCCCGTCGCCGAACGCCGTCGTCTTCCAGGAGCCGCGGCTGCTGCCGTGGAAGACGGTGCTCGACAACGTCCGCTTCGGTGCCGAGTCTGGCCGCGACGCGCGCCGGCGCGCGCTGGAGGCGCTCGCGGAGGTCGAGCTGGCCGGCCACGCCGACGTCTGGCCGATGACGCTCTCCGGCGGGCAGGCGCAGCGCGTCGCGCTGGCGCGCGCGCTCGTGCGCGAGCCGCGGCTGCTGCTGCTCGACGAGCCGTTCGCCGCGCTCGACGCGCTCACGCGGATCCGCATGCAGGAGCTGGTCGGGGAGCTGGTCCGCCGCCATCAGCCGGCGACGGTGCTCGTCACGCACGACGTCGAGGAGGCGGTGCTGCTCGGCGACCGCGTCCTCGTGATGGCGCAGGGGCGGATCGTGCGCGACGTCGACGCCAGCGCGATCGGGCGCGACGCCGCCTCGGCACCGGCGCTCGACCGGTTGCGCCGCGAGCTGCTCGGCGACCTCGGCGTCACCACCTAGCTGATCAATTCACCACCGCACGACCACGACAAGGACGACGATGACGATGAAGAGAACGACGCTGCGCGCGGTCGCGGCGACGGCGGCCGCGCTTGCGCTGGCGGTCGCCGGCTGCGGCTCCTCCGACGATGACGAGACGACCACGGCGGCCGCCTCGGCCACCACGGCCGCCGGCGCCACGACCGCCGCCCCCGATCTTGCCGGCACGAAGCTCGCGGTCGGCGTCGGGGCGACCAGCTTCTCCTTCCTGAAGGCGGCGAGAGAGTTCGACACGCCGTACGAGCTGGTGCCGGTCGACGGTGCGACGCCGAAGGACCTCGCCGCCGCCGTCGCCTCCGGCCGCGCCGACCTGCTGATGCTCGGCGACGTGATCACCGCCAGCCTCGCCGCCAACGACCTGCCGTTCACGATCGTCTACGCGCAGCAGCGCGCGAGAGACTTCTGCGGGATCCTCGTGCCGGCCGACTCGGAGGTCGAGACGGTCGAGCAGCTGAAGGGCAAGACCGTCGGCAACGGCGTCTCGACGGCCGGCGAGGTGATCGCGATCCGCGCCTTCCAGGAGGCCGGGCTCGACTACCAGAGGGACGTCAAGCGGATCGAGCTGGCGACGATCCCTGAGCAGCAGGCGGCCTTCGTCAGCGGCAAGGTCGACGCGCTCGCCGCCTGCACGCCGCCCGGCGGCGCGCTCGTCGACGCCGGCAGAGCGCGCTGGGTCGTGACCGGCGAGGGCGGCCTCTGGAACGCGCAGAACTACTGGGTGCTCTCCGACAAGGCCAGCAGAGACCCGCGGAAGGTCGCCGCCGCGATCGACTACCTGAAGCGCTTCAAGCGCTCGCTCGCCTACACCAACGAGCACACCGACGAGCTGCTCGCGGAGCTGTCGAGCGCGATGCAGGTGCCGGTCGAGCAGCTGCGCGGCTCCTTCGAGGACCCGATCGAGCCGGTCGCGATCGACGCCTCGGTGATCACCGGGCTGCAGGACACCTACGACGCGCTCGCGACGACCGACCGCGTGCCCAGAGGCAAGCAGCTCGACGGCATCTTCGACGACCAGTACACCGCCCAGATCGACGGATGAGAGGAACGACCATGGACGCCGAACTCGAGCGCAAGCTGCGCGAGCTGGTCGACAAGCAGGAGATCCGCGAGGTGGTGCTGCTCTACGCCCGCGCGCAGGAGCGGCGCGACGGGGCGCTGTTCGCCTCGGTCTTCCACCCCGACGCGATCTACGAGCACTACGAGATGCCGCCGTACCTGATCGACGGCGACCTCGACGGCTTCGTCGCCTTCGTCGAGAAGGCGTGGGCCGCCTCGCCGCTGAAGTCGAAGGGGCTGCACGTGCCGGACACGCTCACGGAGGTCGACGGCGACGAGGCGTTCGCGGAGTCGCACGCGCTCAGCCTCAACCCGGTCGACCAGGAGGGCGTGCGCCACGACTACCTGCGCACGCTGCGCTTCCTCGACCGCTTCGAGCGGCGCGACGGCGTCTGGAAGATCGCTCACCGGCTCGTGCTCTCCGGCGGCTACGAGCGCTGGGTGGCGGCGTCGCCGCCGCCGTTCGCGGGCGCGGCGAGCCCGGAGCTGCGCAGCGGCTTCTACCCGGACGACCCCTTCTACGGCATCCGCGAGCGGCTGCGGCCCGGGTCGGTCGCGCAGCGCACGACGGAGGAGCAGCCGTTCTACCTCAGAGACGCGGACGTGGCCGAGGCCGGCCGATGAGCGCTGCCGCCGATGCCGCGCGGGTCGCGGACCGCAGAGCGGCCGGCCAGCTGCGCGCCGGGGCGCCGGACGCCTTCGCGGCGTTCGCGCAGCTCAACGGCCACGTCGCCAGCGACGACGGCGAGATCCCCCGCCGCTATCGCGAGCTGATCGCGGTCGGGGTCGCGCTGACGACGCAGTGCACAACCTGTCTCGACGCGCATGTGAAGGCGGCGAAGCAGGCTGGCGCCAGCGAGCAGGAGATCGCCGAGACGACCTACATCGCCGCCGCGATCCGGGCCGGCGGCGCCGTCGTGCACGGGCGGCTCGCGCTGCAGCAGTACGACGCGGCGGAGGGGTAGGGCGGGTCAGCTGCCGCGCGCGTCGGGGCGCACGAACGCGAGCGCCTCGCGCGCGAGCGGCAGCCACTCGTCACGGCGGTCAGGGCCGAGCGTGACCCACTCGCGCATCGTCCGTCTGCCCATTCGCAGCGGCTCGGCGCCGCTCTCGATCAGCTCGCGGCAGCGCGCCGCGGGGAGCTTCACGACGAGCCTGCCGCCGACGAGCATCGCGGCGATCTTGCCGCCGACCTTGACGCCGGGGCCGCTGCCGAAGCCGGTCCCGCTCGTGGTGCCCGGCTCGCGCAGCAGCACCTCTTCGACCTCCGCGAACGCGCGCTCCGGCGTCGTCATCGGGCGAGCGTAGCTGTCACGCCGGCGACTCGGCGCGATGAGTTCCGCGGGCGGGGCCGGTCTCTGCTGCACGACCCCGAAGACTCGGAGGATGCGATGAGCGGCCAGACGGAGCAGGAGACGCAGGCGCAGGGCGCGGATGCGGGCGCTGGCGCTGACGCTGGTGGGATCCCGACGCTGTACGTCTGCCACGGCGACGACCAGGGTCCGCGCGTTCACCCCTGCAAGCGGGTGCAGGATGCGCTGCGCGAGGCGGGGATCGAGTACACGAGAGTGACGGGCGGCCACGGCCACCCGATCTCGTTCCTGCGCAGAGGCTCGCGCGAGCGGGTGCGGCAGGCGACCGGCGACGTCAAGCTGCCGGCGCTGGTGCTCGCCGACGGCACCGTCCTCACGCACTCGAAGGAGATCTTGCGGTGGGTCGCAGCGCAGGGCTGAACAGCGCGAGCGCCGCTCCCGCGACCGCCGGCAGCGCGACCAGCGGCAGGGCGCGCGCGGCGTGGTCATGCGCGAGCTGGCCGGCAGCGGCGGCGCCGAGCGCCAGCCCCGCGCCCTGGCCGGTCGTGATCCACGTGAACGCCTCGACCGCGCGGGCGGGCGCGACCAGTCGATCGAGCAGCTCGAAGAGGGCGACGTTCAAGACGCCGAAACCCGCGCCGGCCGCCGCTGCGACCGCGGCGAGGCCGGCGAGCGTCGGCGCGAGCAGGCAGAGCGGCAGGACCAGCGCGAGCGCGAGCGAGCCGGCGAGGTAGCGGGCGGACGCGTCGCGGGGACGACGGCGCGCGCGGCTCGGCGTACGACGGCGGCGCCTGCGCGTGAGCTCGCGCCCGCTCCAGAGCGAGGACGCGACGCTCGTCGCCGCGAACAGCGTCAGCGGGAGCGCACCGAGCGCTGTCGCGCGGCCGGCGGTCGCGGCGAGCGCCGGCGCCGCGACCTCCAGCGCGCCGAGCCACAGCCCGAGCGCGACCTCTGACGCGACGAGCGTTCGCAGCGCGCGGTTGGCGCGGAGGCCGCGCCCGCGATTCGAGCAGCGGAGAGTTTCCCACCGTGGTGGTGGGAAACCCTCCGGTGCTCTCGCGGGTCGCGCTGCGCGGGCGGTGGCTGGGCCGGAGGCGCGGGCGGCCGTGTGCGGTGCGGCGCGCGCGAGCAGCAGCGCGCCGCCGAGGACGCCTGGCACGAGCGCCGCCAGCGCGACGAGCGGGGAGACGAGTGCCGCCAGCGCGCCGGTCAGCGCCGGGCCGGCGACTTGCGCGGCGTCGCCGAGCGCGGCGTTGAACGCGTGGCCGGTGCGTGCCAGCTCAGCCCCGGCGACCCGCGGCCACAGCGCCCGCGCGGTCGCGATCAGCGGCGGCGCGCAGGCGCCGGCG
>NZ_JAWSTH010000149.1:0-12402 GCF_033542075.1 Conexibacter stalactiti | reverse complement strand
CCGGCGAGCTGGCCGGCGCCTCGGTGCTCGCGGCCTGCGCCGCGCCGCGCTGAGCGGCGGCCGACCGGCTCGCGCCGGCCGGCCGCCGTGCGCGCTCCCTACTTCTTCGCGCGGCGCGACGCCTTCAGCGTCGCTCTCGCGGTGACGGTGCTCGCCGCGCCGCCGGCCTGCGGCGTGAACACGACCTTCGCCGTCGTGCTCAGGCGGCCTCTGCCTGCCAGCGCTCTGCGACCGGCAGCCGTCAGCGGCAGCTTCACCGTGAACGTGCCGCCGTGCGCGACCGTCCGTCTCGCGGCACGCAAGTGACGCCCGCTCAGCCGCAGCGTGCCGGGACCGGGAGCGGTCGCTCTCACGACCACCGTCCGCGGCCGGCCGTCCGCGGCAGCTGCGCCCGCCGCGGCGTGCGCGCCGAGCTTGCAGCCTTCCGCTCTCATCACGACGTCGCGGCTGAAGCGCTTGCCGTTCTGGCCCAGCGCCACGGTCGGCGTCGCCGGGTCGATCGAGCAGAATCTGCTCGTGCGCGAGAGCGCCGAGTTCGGCCCGCCGTCGAGGCGCAGGTCGAAGCTCGTCAGCGCGACGTCGGGGATCTGACCGAACGTGCTTCTGATCTGCTGCTTGCGGGTGATCACGACCGTCCCTCTGAGGTCGATCGCGACCGCGCCGCGCAGCTGCACGAGCAGGTCCGGCAGTCTGTTGCCGCCTCTGATCATGTAGACCGGTCCGCTCAGCGGAGTCGCCAGCACCGGCGTGATCGCGGTCGCGGTGCCGATCCGCGTCCGCGCCGGGCAGCTGCCCGCGGTCGCCTGCTCCAGCGTGCACGGCGATCTCAGCGTCTCCAGCCGCGCCGTCAGCGAGGTCGGCAACGTCACCGCGATCGAGCGCGCGTGCGCCTGCTCGGGCGTCTGCGTCACGCGCACGCGGAGCGCGGCGCTGCTGGCGGCGGCGGCCGTCGCCGTCACCTCGATCCCCGGCTTGAACGGCAGCGACGCGCAGTCGCCGACGCGGAACGGCGAGTTGAGCGCGATCGCGGCGCCGGCGACCGGCTGCACGATGCTCCCGATCGCGAGCGGGCTGCAATTGGTCGGGTTGACCATGAAGCCCGCGCGGCTGAACCGCAGCGAGATCGAGCGCAGGTCGAGCGGGATCCCCTTCAGGATCGTCGGCAGCGGATCGGCGTCGACCGTCAGCGAGGCGTCGTTGTTGACGTGGATCGCAGCGCGCACGACGACCGTGCCGAGGTCGAACGGGCCGGCGACCGCCGGCACCGCGATCGACAGCCCGTACGGGGCGCCGCGGTAGCCCTCGGTCAGCGAGATTCCGCCGGCCAGCTGGAACGGGCTCGTGCCCGCGCCCGACGCGACCGTCGCCGTGCCGACGCGGCTCGTGACCGGGCAGCTTCCGGCGGCGGCGTCGGCCGCTCCGCAGAGCGGCACCGAGCCGACGTTCGCCAGCAGGCCGGGCGGCAACGTCACGCGCGACAGCTGCGCCAGCCGCTCGTCGCCGTCGGCGCGCGCCAGGTTGAGCGTGAACGGGCTCGAAGCGCCCGCAGTCGGGTCGGCGACGCCGGCCGCGAAGGCCGGCGCGAACGGCCGGCTCGCCGGGCACGGACCGCCGAGCCCGTCGCCGTCGACGGTGAAACTGCTCGACGGCGTCGCGGGCGGCGTGCCCTCGACGTCGTCGTCGCCGATGCCGGCCGACCACGGCGTCAGCGTCGAGGTCGTCGTCGCCGGGCCGCAGGTCGACGGGTTGGCGAGCGGCGCGCGGGGACCGCCCTTGAAGCGCAGCGACAGCTTGCTGAACGGCAGCTGCGGGTTGTCGAGGAAGCGCGCCGTCAGCTGGCCGGTGACCGGATCGGGGTCGATCGTGCCGGGCAGCTTCAGCGTCACGCCGGAGCCGCTGGCGACGAGGTAGATCGCGACGAGCTGCTCGTCGGTCGGCTTGGCGAGGTAGATCGGGCCGCGCAGCGGCTCGTCCATCAGCGGGTTGACGATCTCGACCTCGCCGAGCTTCGACGCCTCGGGGCAGGTCGGCGCGCCGGGGCTGTCGAGCGCGATCTGCGCCGGCGTGCAGGCGGCGAGGCCGTCGGCGGCCGACGGCGAGATCGCCGTTCCCAGCGGCAGCGTCACGACCGCGTCGCGCAGCTGCGAGGTGACGACGTCGTCGTACGGGTCCGCGGTCCCGGAGCCTCTCGGGTCATCGCCCTGCGGCACCGCGATCGTGACGTCGTAGCCGCTCGGCGCGCCCGCTCTCGTCGTCTCCGGATCGACGTCGATCGCCGGGCGGAAGCTGACGCGGCCGCAGTTGTGCGGCGAGCTCTCCGTGTCGGCGGTCGCGACGTGCTCGACCGACGGGTCCTGCCACGAGCGCACGCGCAGCGTCGTGCGCAGCGGGCCGCTCTGGCAGTCGACCGGGTTCGCCAGGAACGGCTTCAACGGCGCCTTCGCGGCGCATCTGCCGCCGTTCATCAGGCATCTGCCGCGCTGCGCGTCGTGTCTGCTGTCGGCCGGCACGCCCCAGAAGGTCAGCTCCGAGTCGTAGATGCCGACCGAGCCGGAGATGCCGCGCAGCGACATCGTCAGGCCGTGGTCCTCGTCGCGCACTCTCGCGACGATCGTGACCGGCACGCCCAGGACGGTGAAGCCGAAGGCGGCCGGCGCCCCCGGCGGCGGCACGAGGTTGAAGACGCCCGAGTCGAGCGGGAGTCTGAAGCCGAGGTCGATCGTGTTGACCGCGATGCCGACCTGCGTCTCCGCGGGGCAGCCGGGCGACATCGTCGCCTCGTCCATGTTCGCGAAGTCGGCGCCGCTGCAGCGCGGCAGCGCCTGCGGATTGCCGATGAAGCCGGGCGGCAGCTCGACGTCGATCTCCTTGACGTTGCCGTCCGGTCTGTCGGCGGCCGTCGATCTGAACTCGAAGCGGGTCGTCGCCGAGTACGGGATGCCGCCGGCCTGCTGCTCGAGTCTGCCGTCGGCTCTGTCGACGGTCGCGACGAAGCTGTCGGGCACGAGGCCGAACTCCGCCTGCGCGCTCGCGGCCGCGGCGCACAGCAGCGCGACGGCGCAGGCGAGCGCGACGCCAAGGCGGCGCAGCGCGGTGGTGGTGAACGTGGTCGTCATGGCCTACCGGCTCCGGGTGCTGGAGTGGACGGGACGCTTGGCGGCTCTCGCCGCGCCGGGCAGTCTCAGCGTCTGCCGGCGGACGCCGACCCGCTCCTGGCTGACGGCGAAGCGGACGGTCAACGAGCGACCGCCGGCGAGCGCGCGGCGGGCGGCGCTCGACAGCCGCACGGGGATCCGCAGCATGCGGCCCTCGGTCGCCACGCGGGCGTTGCCGAGGACGGTCGTGAGCGAGCGCGTGCCGGGCAGGCGCGCCGTGCCGGCGATCGTGACGCGGCCGGCGCCGCCGACCGTCACCACGACGACCGCGCGACCGCCGCGCGCGAGCGCTCTCTGCTGCGCGGCGGTGAGCGGCGTGACCTTCAGCGAAGGCACCCGCTCCGGCGGCTCGACGACGTTGCCGTTGCCGACGTAGCGCGTGCTCGCCGGATCCTGCGGCCGCTGCTGCTGCGCAGGCGGTCCCTGACAGGCGTCGCCGCTGCACTGCCGCGGCGGCGTCGGCAGCGGGAAGCCGCCGCCGATGCGCGCGTCCCACAGCGCGACCTTGTCGCTCTGGCCGAGCGCCAGCAACGGCTCGGAGGTCGTGAAGAAGGCGTCGTCGCCGCTGGCGCTGGCGTCGCCGAAGTAGGCGTCGGCAGCCGCGGTGCCGGAGGAGAGCAGGTGGAGCGTCCCGTTCTCCCACATGTACGGGTTGAAGCGGCCGTTGACGGCGGCCGGCACCAGTCTGTCGGCGCTGTTGAAGAAGACGCGGCTGCCGTCGTCGGAGATGTTGCGCGGCAGCGAGCCGGTCGGGTTGCTCGTCTTGGCGCTCTGGAATGCCTGGATGTCGGAGCTGCCGAGCGGCCGCTCGCCGCTCGGGTTGCACGAGATGCAGGTGAGCGCGTCCGCCGGATCAGCGGTCGCGTCGAAGCGGAAGACCTGCTTCTGCACGACGTTCGTCGTCGCGTGTCTGTTGTCGTAGCCGGTCAGCTGCGCGACCGAGACGAACAGCAGCTGCCCGCCGTCAGGGGTCACGCGCGCGGTCGCGTGCGTGCCGGCGTCCTGTCTCCAGTTGACGGCGTCGGTGGCGGCGAGCGCGCCGATGAAGCGGGTCTCGCCGTCGCGGTGGACGTAGAGGTTGTACGCGCCGTCAGCGCCCTCGGCGCCGACTCTGTTCTCGGTCACGAAGTAGGCGGTGCTGCCGTCGGCGGAGGTGCCGAGGACGCCGCGCACGTTGGCGCCTCTGGCGACATGGGCGGAGACCGACACATCGGTCAGCTCGCCGCTGTCGAGGTCGTAGCGGTAGAGGTCGCTGCCCGCGTCAGCGGCGCCGGTGTTGGCGTCGTCGGTCAGCGCCTCTCTGCTCGTGAACCAGGCGACGCGGCCGTCCTCCGAGGCGCCCCAGAAGAGGCGCGCGGTCGCCGCGGTCGCGGCCGGGTCGACCGGCGTGCGCTGACTGGCGGAGACGGCGACCGTTCTGCTGCCGTCGATCCGCACGTACAGCTCGCGCTTTCCGCCCGCGTTCGACGTGAAGTAGACGTGCGAGCCGTCGGCCGAGACCTGCCGGTGGCGGACGGCGTTGTCGACGTGGTCCTTGCCGGCCGCCTGCGCGCCGACCGCGAAGGTCCCGTTCGGCAGCACGCCGACCGCCCGGACCGTGCCGTCGACCCACTCGTAGAGGTTGGCGCCGGCGCCCGGGACCAGCTCCGCGCTCTCGAAGACGGCGTGGCTGCCGTCGTCCGAGGTGCCGACCCAGTTGGGCTGGTTGACCGCTCTCGGGATCTGCGTGCCGAGCAGCGTGAAGCTGCCGTCGGGCTCCTGGCGGAAGATGTTGCGGCCGGCGTAGTCGGCCGGGATGCCGGGCGCGAGCGCCTGGTTGCTGATCACGAACGCGTATCTGATGTCGGGCGTGAGGCCGACCGGGCTGCCGGCGCCGTTGGCGACGACCGGCGGGCCTGTCATCGGCGGCTGCAGCGTGTTGGTCTCCCAGCCGTCGTCGAAGCGGCTCGCGCGGTACGCGGTGTAGCCCGTGACGCCGGTCGAGGGGGCACCGGCGAAGGCGGCGAAGGAGCTGTAGTAGACGCGCTCGCCGTCGTCGGCCGCGATCACCGTGCCGGCCTGGCCGTAGCCGCCGAACGGCAGGTTGTAGATGTCGGTCCCGTTCGTATCGAACGGAGAGACGAGCTCGTAGCCGCGGCCGTCCGGCGGCGCGGCGTCGGCGACGCCCGCCGTGGCAGGCAGAAGCAGCACCGCGGATGCGGTGAGCGCGAGCCCGCGGGCTCGACTGACGAACGGCATTGACCAGCCCCTATCTGCGGCCGCCAACCGTGGCGGCCGCTAGCGCTGTGGACACTCTCCTCTCGCTCCGCCTGGTGCGGAGCGCTACTGCGCCGCGCGCGATCGCGGCGCTACCAATAATACATACACAGTTGTTTTCTGGAACCGAGAACCGTGCGCGCAAACGTGCCCTAGAAGGCAGAACGGCGAGTTTCTGATTTGAGCGCAGCGCGCGCGTGTGGACGGCGCGCTTCGGCGAGGCGGCGCGCTCAGGCGGCGCGGCCGACGCGCAGCAGCTCGCGCCACTGCTCCGGCTCGACCGCGGCGGGCGCGGTCGTGGCGACGAACTCTTCGATCAGCTCGATGAAGCGGGTCGGCTCGTCGACGTGCGGGAAGTGGCCCGAGCGCTCGAAGACCTCCAGCCGGCTCGACGGCACCAGCGCATGGGCGTCACGGCCGTGCGCGGCGGGAATGATGCTGTCGTGCTCGCCCCACACGATCAGGAACGGAACGTGCTCGGCGAGGTACAGCCGATCGCGCGCGTCGACCCGCTGCCCGCCGGCGTCGACGATCGCGCGCAGCGTGTGGACGAAGGCGGCACGGGCGTCGCGATCGGCGAGCGACGCGTGACCGCGCGCGATCTCCGCCATGTCGGTGCCGGCGCGCAGGCCGAGGCGGCCGAGCAGCGAGCCGGCGAGCCGGCCGGCGTCGAGCAGGTACTGGTTGACCAGCAGCGGCAGCACCACGTCAGAGCCCGGCAGCGTCGCGGCCCGCAGCAGCACGCTGACCTCGCGGCCGAGACCGCCGCTGCCGACCAGCACGAGCCGCTCGCAGCGCTCGGGGAACTGGTACGCGAGCTGCATCGCGACGCCGCCGCCGAGCGAGTGACCGACGAAGGTCGCGTGCTCGTGGCCGAGTGCGACGAGCAGGTCGCGCACCCCGCTGGCGTAGGCGCCGAGCGAGTAGTCGCCGCGCGGCTTGGCCGACTGCCCGTGGCCGAGCAGATCGGGTGCGATCACGGTGAAGTTGCGCGTCAGCAGCGGGAAGACGCGCTCCCACGTGCGCGAGGTCGAGGTGATCCCGTGCACCAGCACCAGCACCGGCCCGCTGCCGCCCGCGCGAAAGGCGATGCGGTGGCCGTGGAGCGTCATCTCCTGCAGCGCGAAGCGGTCCATCTTCGGGACCGTACCCGCGCGGCTGGCGAGACGAGCCGGTCAAGGTCCGTTTGACCATCGCACCATCATGAGGTGGAACATAGTTGTTGCATCGAGAACCATCGAACCGATAGCGTGAGATCCATGCCCTTTGCCGTGACCACACCGCTCCGCCAGCAGGTGGAGCGCGCGTTTCCCGATCGTCCCTTCACCATCCGCTTCTGGGACGGCAGCGAGCTGCCGACGACCAACGGCGGAGGCCCCGTCTTCACGATCAGATCGCCGAAGGCGGTCGCGCACGCGCTGCGCGCCCCCGGCCAGCTCGGGATCGGCCGCGCCTATGTCGCGGGCGAGATCGCGATCGACGACATCGACGCCGCGATGGACCTGCTGCAGCAATGGAAGCCCGCGCCGGTCGACGGCCGCACGAAGGCGAAGCTGATGCTCGCCGCCACGCGCGCGGTCGGCGCGACGGTGCCGCCGAGACGGCCGGCCGCCGAGATCATCCTCAGCGGCAAGGCCCATTCGCGTGAGCGCGACGCGCAAGCCGTGCGCCACCACTACGACGTCTCCAACGACTTCTTCAGACTGTTCCTCGGCGACGACATGACGTACTCGTGCGCGATCTTCTCGCGCGGCGCCAGAACGCTGGAGGAGGCGCAGGCGACCAAGCTCGACCTCGTCGCCTCAAAGCTCGGGCTGAGAGCCGGCGAGCGGCTGCTCGACGTCGGCTGCGGCTGGGGCAGCATGGCGCTGCACGCGGCGCGCGAGTACGGCGCCGAGGTCGTCGGGATCACGCTCTCCCCGTCGCAGGCGCAGATCGCGCGCGACCGCGTCGCGGCCGCCGGTCTCTCCGACAAGATCGACATCCGTCTGCAGGACTACCGCGACCTCGCCGGCGAGACGTTCGACGCCGTCTCCTCGATCGGCATGGTCGAGCACGTCGGCGACGCCAACCTCGACGAGTACGCGCGTCTGCTCGCGGGCGCGCTGAAGCCCGGCGGCCGGCTGCTCAACCACGGCATCACGCGCCTGCGCCACAGCGACCCGAAGGCGGGCCCGTTCTCCGAGCGCTACGTCTTCCCCGACGGCGAGCCGCTGCCCCTGAGCCGCAACCTGCTCGCGCTCGAGCGGGCCGGCTTCGTGACCCAGCACGTCGAGGGCTTCGCGGACGACTACGCCGAGACGCTGAAGCACTGGTACGAGAACCTCGACGCGCGGTTGGAGGAGGCGACGCGGCTCGCCGGCGAGGAGCGGATCCGCGTCTGGCGGCTCTACCTGCGCGCCTCTCGCAACGGCTTCCGCTCCGGCTTCATCGGCATCTACCAGGTGCGCGCGCAGCTGCCGGGGCCGGGCGTGCTGCCGGGGCAGACGCCGGCGGGGGCGGACGGGAGAACGGCCGCCGCCTAGGTGTAGCGCTTGAGCAGCTCTGCCGCGCGGGCGCCCCAGCCGCCGCCGAACAGGGCGGCGTGGAGCAGCAGCGGCGCGAGCTGCCACAGCCCGACGCGCTCGGCGGCGCCGGGCGCCAGCGGCGCGACCTCCTCGTATGCGTCGAAGGCGCGCTGCGACGGGCCGCCGAAGAGCCGCAGCATCGCCAGGTCGACCTCGCGGTGGCCACCGTGCGCGGCGGGGTCGATCAGCCACGGCTCGCCGCCTGCGCCCGTCATCACGTTGCCGCCCCAGAGGTCGCCGTGGAGCCGAGCGGGCGGCTCCGGCGGGCCGGCGAGGCCGGGGCCGCCGCCTTCGCCGTCGCTGGAGCGCAGCCGCTCGACGACGCGGTCGAGCGCGGTGATCGCACCGGCCGGCAGCGCGCCGCGCTGCTGGGCGAGGTCGGCAAGCGGGATCAGCCGCCGCTCGGCGTAGAAGCTCGGCCAGTCGGGCGCGGGCTGGTTGGGCAACGTCAGCGGTCCGATGCGGAGCTGCGCCTGAGGACCGCCGAAGCTCTGCGCGCCCGCTGCGTGAAGCCGTGCCAGCCCGCGGCCGAGCAGCTCGTCGGTGTCGGGTGTCGGGCGGCCGGAGTCGATCCACTGGAGCGCGAGGAGGCGGATCGGAGCGGGCGCGGCGGCGTCGAGCGCGGGCACGGCGGCGTCGAGCGCGGGCGCCGCAGCGTCGAGCGCGGGCACGGCGGTGTCGAGCACCGCCAGCGGCTGCGGCAGCGGCAGCGCCCGCGCGGCCGCCAGCCAGCGCAGGCCGGTCGCCTCGCCGGCGAAGGCGCCGGGCGCCGCATCGGCGCTCGTCTTGACGAAGACGCGCTCGCCGCTGCCGAGCGTCGCGGCGAAGGCGTCGTTGAGGTCGCCGCCGGCGATCGGCGTCAGTGCCGCGACCGGCTCGCCGAGCGCGCCGGCAAGCGCCGTCGCCAGCGCCGCCCGATCGCTCACGCCCGCGACGTGCGCAGCTCGTCGAGCAGGCCGGCGCAGGCCGCCTCGACGAGGTCGAGCACGTGGTCGAAGCCGTCCGTGCCGCCGTAGTACGGGTCGGGCACGTCGAGGTCCGGCGCGCCCGCGCTGTGGGGGTCGAACTCGCGCAGCAGATGCGCCTTCCGCGCCGCGTCGGCGTCGGGCGCCAGCCGCCGCAGGTTGGCGAGGTTTTCGCGGTCCATCGCGATCAGCAGGTCGAAGCGGTCGAAGTCGGCGGCGGTGACCTGCTGCGCGACGCTGCGCATCGCGAAGCCGCGGGCGCCCGCGGCAGCCGTCGCGCGTGCGTCGGGGACGTTGCCGACGTGCCAGCCGCCGGTCCCCGCGCTCTCGATCTCGACCTCCTGCTCCAGCCCCGCCTCGCGCACGAGGTGCGCCATCACCGCCTCGGCCGTCGGCGAGCGGCAGATGTTGCCGAGGCAGACGAACAGGATGCGCGTCATCGGCGAAAGCCTCGCACGCGAGCGGGCGGCGCGGCGAGGACGACGGCGGCGGCCGGCGAAACGGCGGGGAGGGGCGCGCGCGTCACGGCAGCGGAGACTCCACCCCGAGCCGCGCCGCCTGGCGGCAGCCGACCCCGACGCAGGTGCGCATCGCCTGCACGGACGCGGCGAGCCGTTCGAGCCGCTCCGGCGACAGCTCGTCGACGATGTTGTCCAGCTCCTCCGGGTCCACGCGACGATCGTAGAACTCGCGCTCGCCGTCGGCATACTCGACGTAGAGCCTGTCGCGCGTGCGCAGCGCCTCGTACGTCGGCGGGTTGCCGCTGCCACGCGCCGGGAAGTCGGGATCGTCGGGCGCGGTGACCGCGCCGCGATGCTCGACCAGCGCGGCCGTGCGCCAGTCGGCCGGCGCCGGCCCGCCGCGCAGGAACGGGACGAGGCTGCGGCCGTCGACGGTCGCCGGCACCGCCGCGCCGCCCAGCTCGCTGAAGGTCGGGCAGAGGTCGACGTTCTCGGCGATCTCCTCGACCGTCGCGCCGGCCGGAACGCCCGGGCCGGCGACGATCAGCGGCACGCGGACATCCGGGTCGTACGCGGTCAGCTTCCCCGGCGTGAGGCGGTGCTGTCCCATGTGGAAGCCGTTGTCGGAGCTGAAGACGACGTAGGTGTTCCGTTCGACACCGAGCTGTCGCAGCTCGCGACGGATTCGTCCCAGCGCGCGGTCGACCGCCTGCACCGAGCGCACGCGCTTGCGGAAGTGGGCGTCGATCCGCTCCTGCTGCGCGAACGTGAGGCGGCGGTGGCCGCTCAGCCAGCCCGGCTTGTCGCTCAGGTCCTGCTCGTCGAAGGCGGCGGTGCGCGGCGCGGTGACGTCGGCGAAGCGGCCGCGGTCGCGCGGCGCGGGCGTCGCCGGCGTGTGCGGCGCGAAGCTCGCCAGCTCGAGCATGAACGGCTGCCCGTTGCCGACCGCGTCGCGCACGAAGCCGACGGCGTCGCGGCGCAGCACGGTCGTCAGGTAGTCGCGGGCGCGGTGGCCTCTGCGCACGACCCTCGCGTCGCGGACCATCCGGTAGCCGTAGCCGGGATAGCCGTTGCCGACGCCCTGCCAGTCGGTCCAGCCCGGCGGAACGTACGGCGCGCCGAGATCGTCGCGCACGCTCTTGGGGTTGTACTGGTTCATGTACTTGCCCATCAGCGAAGTGCGGTAGCCCTGCGCCGCCAGCGCGGTCGCGAACGTCTGCTGCTCCTGACCGCGGTCGCGGAAGGCGAGGAAGCCGCCGTCCGCGCCGGTGTTGCGGTAGATCCCGGTGTTGTGCGGATATTTGCCCGTCAGGATCGACGCGCGCGAGGGGCAGCAGAGCGAATCCGTGACGATGTAGTTGCTGAACGTGACGCCTTCGCGTCGCAGCTGCCGCACGTTCGGCATGTAGTCGACGAGGTCCCACGAGAGGTCGTCGGTCAACACGAAGACGATGTTGGGCTTCGCGGCGAGCGGGACCGCCTGCGCGCTCGCGGCGGCGGCGAGCAGCGCGCTCGACAGCACGACCGCGACCAGCGCGGCCAGGATGGCACGTCCGACCTTCACGATCGTCCAAAGTAGGGCAGGCGGCTCAACCGTGCGCTCTTCAGCACGCGCGTATGGATCTGGTCGAGCAGCGGCAGGTGCTGCGCGGCGACGTTGGTGCGCTCGCCCGGATCCTTGCGCAGGTCGAACAGCTCGCGCCCTCTGTTGTTGCCGTCGGCGACGAGCGCCCAGCGGCCGTCGCGGTAGTACCAGTGGTTGGCGTAGCCGCCGAACCAGAAGTCGCGCCGCTGCGCAGGTCTGCCGCCGGCGAGCAGCGGTGAGAGGTCCGATCCGTCCATCGTGCTGGGGCGTCTGACCCCGGTGATCGACAGCAGCGTCGGGCCGACGTCGTGGGGTGAGCTGAAGTAGTCCGCGCTCTGACCCGCGCGACGGCGATCTGGCGCGCGCACGAGCAGCGGCACATGCGTCAGCTCCGGGTGCAGCTCCAGCGCCGGCTTGCCGGTCCAGCCGCGTTCGCCGAGCACGATCCCGTGGTCGCTCAGCAGCACGATCGCGGTGTCGTCGACGAGCGCGGGGGCGTCGTGCAGCGCCGCGAGGAAGTGGCCGAGCCAGGCGTCGGTCTGCGTGACGGCGGCGGCGTAGAGGCCGGGCAGCCGTCTCTGCTCCTCGGGCGTCAGGTATCTCGCCGGCCGGTAGCGGACGTTGCCGGGCTCATTGCCGCGATAGGAGCCGTCGAGGTAGAGGTCGCGGTACTTCCTCACCGGCGCCCACGGCTCGTGCGGGTCGAAGCAGTCGACGACGAGCGCGAACGGCCGTCTGGCGCGCTTCGCGCTCGCGAGCACGTCGATCGCGTTGCTGAAGACGCGTGCGCAGCACTGCTCGCGCTCATCGCGTGCGCCGGCGAGGTTGGCGAGGTGCTGACGCATCCCGCTGACGTAGTGGTCGGTCGCCATGTCCCGCGGCAGCCAGTGTCTGGCGCTCGCGAGCGAGATCGAGGAGGCGGGCCGCCGCGCGCCGACCTGGCCGCCGATCCGCACGAAGCGGTCGACCGATCTGCGCAGCGGCGCCCAGGTCGGGTTGAAGCCGAGGAAGGGGTTGTCGGTCACGTAGCCCGTCCACCAACCGGCCGCTCTGAGCGTCTTCAGCCAGGTCGCCTCGCCGGCGCCGAGCCCGGTCCAGCCCGGCGTTCCAGGCAGGTTGCGCGTCGGCTTCCAGTTCGTCCACGGGTAGACGCGGCGCCCGGTCAACAGCGAGCGCCGCGCGGGGACGGTCGGCATCGCTTCTGGGAAGGCGCGCGTGAAGCGCAGGCTCTCGCGCGCGAGCGCGTCGATGTTCGGCGTTCTGATCCAGCTGTTGCCGTTCGCGCCGACGTGGTCGTAGCGCAACGAGTCGAGCACGATCACGACGACGTTCGGCCCGTCCGGAACGGGGTCGGCGCGCCGCACCGGGCGGGCCGCGGCGGCGCGCGCCGGCACGGCGGCGGCCTGCGCGGCC
>NZ_JAWSTH010000148.1:0-12765 GCF_033542075.1 Conexibacter stalactiti | reverse complement strand
CGGCCGGCGCCGGGCACGTGGCGACCGCGTCGGCGCGCCCGCGCCGGCGCCGCCGCATGACGCTCGCCGTCGTCGCGGCGGCCGTCGTCGCCGTGCCCGGCGTCGCGCTCGCCGCGAGCGCGCTGATCTCCGACGACGAGGTCGAGCAGAGCATCCCCGCCGGCACGCTCGCGCTGATGGGGACCGACCCCGACTGCACCGTCGTGCGCGAGGGGATCGAGTTCGACTGCGTGCTGGCGCGCGCGCCGGTCGGCGAGATCGCGCCCGGCGACTGGCTGGACACCGTCGAGCCGACCGTCGGCGCCGACAGACGCGTCAACGGCGGCTGCCGCTCGCTGAACGCGAACGGCACCAGCTGGCGCTGCTGGATCGGCAGAGAGGCGGTCCGCCAGCAGACGATCGGCGCCGAGTTCCTCGGGCAGGAGGTGTCGGGGCCGGGGGTGGGCTGAGCGGGCTCAGACCACCGCCGGCGACCAGCCGATCGCCGGCGCGATCTCGCGCGCGATCGTCTCCAGCATGCGCGCGTTGTACTCGACGCCGAGCTGGTTGGGAACGGTCAGCAGCAGCGTGTCGGCCTCGCGCACGGCGGCGTCCTGCGCGAGGTCCGCGGCGATCGCGTCGGGCTCGCCGACGTAGCTCTTGCCGAAGCGGGCGACGCCGCCGTCGAGGTAGCCGACCTGGTCCTCGGCCGGGCCGGCGGCGCGACCGCCGAAGTAGAGGCGGTCCTCGTCGCTGACGATCGGCAGCACGCTGCGGCTGATCGAGACGCGCGGCGTGCGCTGGTGGCCGGCCGCCGCCCACGCCGCGCGGTAGAGCGCGATCTGCTCCGCCTGCAGCTCGTCGAAGGGGACGCCGGTGTCCTCGGTCAGCAGCGTCGAGGACATCAGGTTCATCCCCTGCGCCGCCGTCCACTCGGCCGTCGCGCGCGTGCCGGCGCCCCACCAGATGCGGTCGCCGAGGCCGGGCGACTGCGGCTGGATCGCGAGCGTGCCGGCGACGCCGCCGCGGCCGTCGTCAGCGTGCGCGACCGCCGCGCCGTCGATCGCGGCGCGGAACAGCTCGGTGTGACGGCGCGCGAGGTCGGCGTCGCTCTCGTCCCCACCGGGGACGTAGCCGAACGACTCGGCGCCGCGCAGCGCCGGCTCCGGTGAGCCGCGGCTGATGCCGAGCTGCAGCCGCCCGCCGGCGATCAGGTCGGCGGCGGCCGCCTCCTCCGCGGCGTAGAGCGGGTTCTCGTAGCGCATGTCGATCACGGCGGTGCCGATCTCGATCCGTCTCGTGCGCGCGCCGATCGCCGCCAGCAGCGGGTACGGCGCGGCGAGCTGGCGCGCGAAGTGATGGACGCGCACGTACGCGCCGTCGAGGCCGATCCGCTCGACCTCTTCGGCCAGCTCGATCGTCTGCACGAGCGCGTCGCGCGCCGTCGGAGTGCGCGAGCCCGGGCCCGGCTGCCAGTGACCGAAGGAGAGGAATCCGATCCGCTTCATGGGATCGAAGGTAGCGGGCGCGGTGACGACCGCGTCGCCTGCAGCAGCCAGGCGCAGGCGTCGCCGACGGCGGCGCGGTCGAGCACCGGCGGCAGCGGGCGGTCGAGCGACGTCGCCAGCGCGGCGGCGTCGATCGCGGCGGCCGCCCAGCCGTGGCCGGCGAGCCACGCGATCGGGTCGTCGAGCGTCGAGCGCCAGGAGGCGCCGCCGGCGTCGAGCACGTGCCCCTCCTCGTCGGTCTCCGGCGGGCGCGTGCCGGCCGTCGGGACGTGCTCGGCGAGCAGGACGCTGCCGGGCGCGCTGAGCTCGCCGACGGTGCGCAGCAGCGCGTCGTTCTCAGCCGGCGAGAGGTACATCAGCAGCCCTTCGGCGAGCCAGGCGGTCGGCGCCGCGGGATCGAAGCCGGCGGCCAGCAGCGGCGCGCGCCAGTCGTCGCGCAGATCGACGGCGAGGACGGTGCGAGCGCAGGTGGCCGCCTCCTCCACCAGCGGCTCCTTGAAGGCGACCAGCTCCGGCACGTCCAGCTCGAACAGCGCGGTGCCGGCCGGCCACGGCAGCCGGAAGGCGCGTGCGTCGAGCCCGGCCGCGAGCAGCACGACCTGGCGGCAGCCGCTGACCAGCAGCGCGTCGTCGAAGGCGCGCGTGCGCAGCGCGACGTAGCCGCGCATCACCGGCACCATCTCCCCCAGCGGCGGCGGCGCCGGCTCGCCGGGGCGGTCGGCCGCGGCGGCGAAGCGGGCGGCGAGCGGATCGGCGAAGAGGCGGTCGTCGCCCACGCTCTCGGCGGCGCGCTCACGCGCGATCGCGACGGCGGTGGCGGCGACGGCCGGCAGCGGCGCGGGCGCGTCGCACGCCGCGACGGCGGGCGGCGCGGGCGAGCCAGCATCCTCCCCTGAAGATCTTTGCGACAACATGTCGCCATCTTAGCGACAGTGCGTCGCCACGTCGCCATCAGCGGGTGCCGCGCGGTTGGCGACGGCGCGTCGCCACGTACTCTTCACCGCATGCCGCGCATCGACGCCGCCACCGTCGCCGAGCACCGTGCCCAGCAGCGCGACGCGCTGCTCGACGCGGCCGAGGAGCTGCTGCTCGCCGACGGCTACGAGGCGCTCGACTTCCGCGCGCTCGGGGCGCGGACCGGGCTCGCGCGCAACTCCGTCTACCGCTACTTCCGCTCCCGCGACGAGCTGGTTGCCGAGCTGTGCGAACGCGGCATGCCGGCGTGGCTGGCCGAGATCGACCGCGCGCTCGCCACCGAGCGGACCGCTGCCGGCATGGCCGCCGCCTACGTGCGCGTGCAGCTCGAGATGGTCGCCGCCGGCCGCCACCGGCTCGCCCAGGCGCTCGCCCACGCGCCGCTGCCGGCCGAGACGGTCGCCGCGATCCACGCCCTGCCGGCGCGCGCCGCCGCGCGGCTGGAGGAGGCGCTCGGAGCCGTCGGCCACCCGCGACCGCGCGTCGCCGCGCAGCTCGCGACCGGCCTGCTCAACGGCGCGATCGTGCTGCTGCACGACGACGAGCCGCCTCCGACGATCACGGCGATCACCACCGCTGCCGCCCGCCGCGCCGTCGCCGAGGCCGCGAAGGAGGCGTGACGGGCTGACCTGCCCGCTCAAGCGATAGCGCCAACGTGCCGACATCGAGGTCGTGCTCGCGCACGCGCGCGATCACGGTCGCCACTTCGAAATCGCTGGGGGTCCCCGCCGTGCTCAACGTCCCGTCCCGCCGCGCCCGCGAGCGCATGACCGCCGTCGCGCTCGGGCTCGGCGCCGTCGCCGCCACCGCCCTGACCACCGCGCCGGCGGCGACCGCCGCCGCCAGAGGCGCACCCCAGCGGATCTACGTCTGTGTGACGGCCGACTTCGGCACGCTCAACCTCTCCAGCAAGACAGCCGCCTGCCCGCGCGGTCAGCGCAAGATGTCGTGGCAGGTCGAGGGCCTGCGCGGGGAGTCCGGTCCGCGCGGCGACCGCGGCCCCGCCGGCCCCAGAGGAGCGACCGGGCCGCAAGGCGCCCAGGGCACGCCGGGCGCCGGCGGCGCGAAGGGCGACGCCGGTGCGCCCGGTCCGCAGGGTCCGGCCGGCAGCGGCGCGCCCGGCGCGCAGGGCGAGGCTGGTCCCGCCGGCCCCCAGGGTCCGATCGGCCCCGTCGGGCCGCAGGGCCCGCAGGGCGTCCAGGGCCCGCAAGGCGACGCCGGCGCCAACGGCAGAGACGGCAGAGATGGCGTGGTCGGCCCGATCGGCCCGGCCGGCCCGCAGGGTCCGACCGGCGCCTCCGGCGGCTTCCCCGACGACACCGGCTGGATCAGCGACTCCAGCGGTCAGCTCGTCCCCTTCACCGGCCTGATCGCGCTCGGCGGCACCAGCATGCTCGGCGCGAACCTCACGTACCTGCCGGCCAGATCCGAGGTCAGCGTCGGCAGCGCCGGCCGCTACCTCGTGCGCTGGCACGTCAACGTCGAGAGCGCGAGCGCCGGGCTCGGCTCGCAGGTGATGCTCTCGCGCAACAACGCCGGCCTCAACTACACGACGACGCCGCTGTTCGGCAGTTCGGGCAACCTCAGCGGCGAGGTGATCGTCGACCTCGACGCCGGCGACTGGCTCAAGCTGTTCAACAACTCCAGCGGCACGCTCCAGCTCGCGAACGGCGCCGTCGGCGCCTCGCTGACGATCCAGCGGATCGACTGACGCTCACACCCTCGCGAGGAACTCCCCGATCGCCTGCGCGACCCGCTCCGGCGCGGTCGTGTGGGCGACGTGACCGAGACCGGCGAGCGTCACGACCCGCGCGCCGGGCAGCGCCTCGGCCAGCGCGCGGCAGTTGAGCACCGCCCGCTCGGGGCTCTCGCTGCCGATCAGCAGCAGCGTCGGCGCGGAGATCGCCGCGCAGCTGGCGAGGTGCTCCTCGCCGAGCGCGGCGACGGCGCTGATCTCGTCCGGCACGGTCGCGGCGAGCCGCCGGAAGGCCGGCGTCGGCTTGATCCGCAGCGACGCCAGCGGCCCGTCGGCGACGACGAGGCCGGCCGCGTCGAGCACGTTCATCGACAGTGGCACGGCCTGCTCCGGCGCGCCGTCGAGCACGCACTGGCGGAGGCTCGCGAGCTGCTCGGGCGTGATCGCGCCGGCGACCCCGACCGCCGGCTCGTACAGCAGCAGCGCACCCAGCTCGCCGGGCGCCGCCGTCCGCGCCAGCTCCAGCGCGACCGCGCCGCCATAGGAGTGGCCGAGCAGCGCGGCCCCGCGACCGGCGACCCCGCCACCGCCACCGCCCGCCACCGCCAGCACGGCGCGCGCGTCCTCGACCTCGCGCTCCAGCGCGTGCGGCGTGACGCCGTCGTCGCTGTCGCCGCGTCCGCGACGGTCGACGAGCAGGAACTCGAAGCGGTCGGCGAGCTGCCGCGCGACCCCCTCCCAGCTGCGCCACGAGCCGAGCCCGCCGTGCAGCGCCACGACCGGCGGCCCGCTGCCGAGCCGGCGAAAGGCGATCCGCGTGCCATCGGCGGAGACGACCGTCTCGACGTCCATCGCGCCAGCTTCGCACACCGCTCACGCGCCGGGCCGCCCCCGCCAGCGCGGGGACGGCGCAGGCCCTTCATTTCGGGCCATCGCCGCCCGGCGCTAACGAAACCTCACCACCTGCCGATCAATCCGGTCGATGAGACCGATCCGCCGGAGCAAGGACGCGGCCCCGCCGCGCCCCGCCACGCCCAAGCGCCAGTGGGGCAGCGACAAAAAGCGCAAGGCGCTGCCGATCGTGCCCGCGCCGGCCTCCGAGAGCACGATGCTGATCGGCCAGCTCGCGATCGCGGTGACCGTGATCGGCTGGGCGCTGTTCGTGATCACGACGCTCACCAGCAGCAGCCTCACCGGCGACCCGGATCACCCCTCGCTCGGCCCCTCGACGATCCTCTACCTCGTCATCATGAGCCTGCTGGCCTGCTCGGCGCTGGCCTATCTGACGACCCGCCTCGGCTACTACTCGCGCACCCGCAGCCACCGCCGTGCGACGCGCGCCGAGCTGGTGCAGCCGTTCGAGGGCGCCGCTCCGAAGCTCAACGTGCTGATCCCCTCCTACCAGGAGGAGATGCGCGTCAACCGGATGACGCTGCTGTCGGCCGCGCTGCAGGAGTACCCCGACCTCGAGGTGACGCTTCTGATCGACGACCCGCCGGAGCCGAAGTACCGCGGACCGGCGAAGATGCTCGCCGACGCGCGCTCCCTCCCGGGCGAGATCGAAGGACTGCTGAGACCGCAGCAGCGACGCTTCATCCGCGCGCTCGACGCGCTCGAGGCGGGACACATCGAGGGCACCGAGCCGACGCCCGCGGACCTGCTCGTCGTCGCCGACGAGTACGCGCACGCGGCGCGCTGGTTCACCGAGTACGGCGACGCCTACGAGGTCACCGACAACGCCGACGCCTTCCTCGTCGGCAAGGTCCTGCGCCCGCTCGCCGCCGACATGCAGGCGAGCGAGCAGGCGCTGCGCGCCGCCGCCGCCGACGGCGCGTCGCTCGCGCTCGGCCACCTGCGCTTCCTGCTGCGCCGCCTGATCTGGATCTTCGGCGCGCGCATCAGCTCGTTCCAGCGCAAGCGCTACGTCTCGCTCTCACACGAGCCGAACAAGGCGATGAACCTCAACAGCTACATCGGGCTGATGGGCGGCGCCTACAGAGAGGTCGCCGTCCCCGGCGGCGGGATAGCCCTGCTGCGCACCGACGCCGAGCCCGACCTCGTCCTGCGCAACCCCGAGTACGTCCTCACGCTCGACGCCGACAGTGTCCTGCTGCCCGAGTACTGCCTGCGGATCGTCCACCTGCTGGAGCAGGCCGAGCACAGAAGAGTCGCGGTCGCGCAGGCCCCGTACACCGCCTTCCCCGGCGCCGCGACACGGCTGGAGCGGATGGCCGGCGCGACGACCGACCTGCAGCACATGGTCCACCAGGGGATGACGCACTACGACGCGACCTTCTGGGTCGGCGCCAACGCCGTCCTGCGCAAGCGCGCGATCGACGACCTGCGTCAGATAAGCCACGACGGCGACTGGGAGATCAGCCGCTACATCTCCGACCGCACCGTGATCGAGGACACCGAGTCGAGCATCGACCTCGGCGTCCACGGCTGGACGCTGCTCAACTACCCCGAGCGGCTCAGCTACAGCGCCACCCCGCCCGACTTCGGCGCGCTCGGCATCCAGCGCCAGCGATGGGCCAACGGCGGCCTGCTGATCCTGCCGGCGCTGTGGCGCCAGATCCGCGCCAGACGGGCGCGCGGCGAGAGCACCCGGCTCGGCGAGATCTTCCTGCGGATCAACTACATGGCGTCGATCTGCTGGGCCTCGGTCGGCCTCCTCTTCCTGCTGCTCTACCAGTTCAACGAGGCGCTGATCAGCCCGCTCGTGCTGCTGATCTCGATCCCCTACTTCCTGATGATGGCCGTCGACCTGAAGCACTGCGGCTACCGGCGCAGCGACGTCTTCGGCCTCTACGGCTTCAACCTCGTGCTGCTCGGCGTCAACCTCGCCGGCGTCGGCGCCTCGCTGCTGCAGGTGCTGATCGGCGGGCGGCCGGCCTTCAAGCGCACGCCGAAGGTCCACAGACGCACGACGCCGGGGCTGACCTACGTGCTGCTGCCGTACGTCTTCGTCGCCTTCTCGGTCTACACGCTGCTCGCCGACCTCGAGCGCGACCGCTGGGTCAACGTCGCGCTCGCCGGTCTCAACGCGCTCGCGGCGACCTACGCGATCGTCGCCTACATCGGCGTCGGCAACTCGATCGTCGACGTCTGGCGCAACGTCGTCGGCTGGCTGTACAAGCCGCAGAAGCCCAACCGCCGCGTCCGCCGCGCCGCGCGCGAGGCGCTGCTGGAGGCCGGGCCGGCCGTGCCGCACTGGTCGCAGACGCTCGCGTACGCGCCGGCGACCGGCGTCCGCCGCGCCGAGCGCCGCAGAGCCTCCGGCCGCACCGGCACCGCCGCCGACCGCCGCGACGGTCCCGATCGCCGCGAGGGCTACGGCCGGCGCGAGACCGACCTGCCGGCCTACATGGGCCGCCGCGCGAGCGACCGGCCGCCCGGCCGCGCCGACGACCCGCCGGCGCCGGAGTTCAACCGCCGGGCCGACGACCCGCCGGCGCCCGAGTTCGACGACCGCGTCGCCTACGACCGGCGCGCCGAGGACCCGCCCGTCACCAACGGCGGCGCCGAGGACCAGCCGATCTACAACCGTCGCGCCGAGGACCGCGCATGAGCTCCGCGAGCAACCTGCCCGATCCCGCGACGCTGCCCGACGCGCCCGAGCCGCAGCTGTCGGCGTGGCGCGTGCTGGTCGCGCTGCTGGTGGTCGCCGTGCTCGGCGGCGGCGGCTTCCTGGTCGCGCGCGAGGCGACCTCGACCGATTCGGCCCGCGCCCACGCCAAGCCCGGCTCCGGCCCCTGGTTCGCGCCCTACGTCGACGTGACGCTGACGCCGACCTACGCCTTCCAGGACCGCGCCGCCAACCCCGCCAGGAACGTCGCGCTCGGATTCGTCGTCGCCGGCAGATCCGCCGACGAGGCGTGCGAGCCGACCTGGGGCAGCTACGAGACGCTCGACGGCGCCGCGACCGCGATGGACCTCGACCGCCGCGTCGCGCAACTGCGCGGCCAGGGCGGCGACGCGATCGTCTCCTTCGGCGGCCAGGCGAACAGAGAACTGGCCGTCGCCTGCACCGACGCGGGCAAGTTGGAGAAGGCCTACCGCGAGGTGATCGAGCGCTACTCCGCCGACACCGTCGACTTCGACGTCGAGGGCGCGGCGCTCGCCGACGCGGCCGCCAACGAGCGGCGCGCGGCGGTCGTGAAGGAGATCCAGGATGAGGTGCGCGCCAGCAGAGGCCGCCTCGCCGTCTGGCTGACGCTGCCGGTGACGCCGGAGGGCCTGCGCCCCGACGCGCTCGCGGTCGTGACCGCGATGCTCGACGCGAGAGTCGACCTCGCCGGCGTCAACGTGATGGCGATGGACTTCGGCGTCCCCTCCGCCGCCAAGGACATGCGCGAGGCGATCCTCTCCTCCGTCGACGCCACGCGCGACCAGCTCGCGGCGCTGTTCGGCCGCGCCGGCGCGAGACTGAACACCGCCAGCCTCTGGCGCAAGGTCGGCGTGACCGTGATGATCGGCCAGAACGACGTCAGAGGCGAGCGCGTCTCGGTCGCCGACGCGAAGGCGGTCGCCGCCTACGCGCTCGACCACGGCGTCGGCCGCGTCTCGACCTGGTCGCTCAACCGCGACGTGCAGTGCGGGGTCACCTTCCCCGTGATCGGGACGCTGTCGAACACGTGCAGCGGCGTCGAGCAGAGACCGCGCCAGTTCACGAAGACCTTCAGCGTGCTGAGAGGCAGCGTGCAGGCGAACGCGGCGCGCGTGACCGAGCCCGACTTGCTGCCCGAGGCGACGACGGCGACGAGAGACGACCCGGCCAGAAGCCCGTACCCGATCTGGCAGCCGGAGCAGGCGTACCAGGAGGGCTACAAGGTCGTCTGGCACCAGGCCGTCTACGTCGCGAAGTGGTTCTCGCAGGGGCAGACGCCGGACGCGGAGAACGTCGAGCCGGGACAGTCGCCGTGGCGGCTGGTCGGGCCGGTGCTGCGCACCGACAGGGCGCCGGAGATCGAGAAGCTGCCGGCCGGGACGCATCCGAAGTGGTCCGCCGAGGACGTCTACCACGCCGGCGACAAGATCCTCTACGACGGTCTCCCCTACCAGGCGAGCTGGTGGACGCAGGGCGACGTGCCCGGCGAGCCCGGCCGCAACGGCACCGTCTCGCCGTGGAGACCGCTCTACCGCATCCCCGGCGAGCCGGCCGCCGGGAACTGACTCGGGAGGTATCTCCGATGCGGGCGGGGTGCGGGCGCGCGACAGTGCTGCGATGCCCGCCCGACTCCGCACCGCGCTCGTGCTCGCGAGCGCCTCCGCCGCGCTCCCCCCCGCAGCCGCTCACGCCATGACCTACCGCCTCGCCTACGAGGGTGACGTCAGCTACCGCCACGTGCGCGAGACCGAGGACGGCGCGTTCAAGGAGACGACGACGGCGAGCTTCCACGTCAGCGGCAGAGCCGACGGCGTCGAGATCCTCGGCGGCAAGCTGGTCGGGCCGGTCTCGATCACCGACGTGCGCGCCACCCAGGGCAGAGCGTCGCGCGTCTCGACGACCGACCAGGGCACCGACAAGACGTGCAGAGGCGAGCAGGTGCTCAGACCCACCCCCGGCATGCTGTTCCCGGCAGCACCGGTCTACGGCTGGCCAGCCGGCATGGCGGCGATCCTGCCGTTCCTCTCGGCCGAGCTGCCGATGACGTGCACCGACAGCGACGGCGGCGTCGGCGACGAGTCGGTGATCGTCTCCAATGTCACGAGACAGGGCACGAGAGCGGCCCCGAGCCGCTTCCACGTGGGCATCGACATGCCCACGGGCGCGCTCTCCCTGTCCGGCTACGAGTGGGATCTGAAGCGCTCGGAGTCGGCGCTCAGAACCTGCCCCGGCCGCGACTACTACACGAGAGTCTGCACGACCACGCTCGACGGCACGGTGCGCTTCCTGCCCCTGCGCAGCGATGACAGAGACACGCCGAGAAGCGGCGGCTCGGGCGGTGGTGGCGGCGGCGGGGTCGACGACATCGCGCCGAAGGTCGAGGGCGCCGCGACGTTGAGCGCGGGCGCCAAAACGGCGCGTGTCAAGGTCCGCTGCATCACCGGCTGCAGAGCGCGGATGAGCGTCTTCCTGCCGCCGCGCGGTGGCAGAAAGCCGCGTGGCAAGTCCAGCGCCGCCGCCGCTCCGCTCGCCTCCCGCACCGTCACGCTCGCGCCCGGCAGACCGACGGCGACCGCCGTCACCGTCGCGCTCGGCGCCGCCGCGCGCAGAGCGGTCGCGGCCGCCGGCAGCGCCCGTGTCGAGGTCGTGCTCGACCCGCCCGTCGGCGCGACCGTCCGCCGCTCGCTGAGCGCGCGGCTGCCGTAGGCGGGGCGTCGGCGCGCTGGAGCTATCAGCGGCGCCGCGCTCTTCTGCTCGCCGGCCGTCTGAACGTCACGCTCTGCGCCTTGATCCGCCGCCCTCTGCCGTCGGCGCCGCGCTCGGTGACGGTGAAGAACAGTCTCAGGCGGCCGGCTCTTCTCAGCAGTCTTCTGCCGGCGGCGTTGAGCGTCACTCTGACCAGCGCTCTCTGGCCGCCGCGCAGGATGACGGTCTTCTGCCCGAGGATCACCGCTCTCGCTCTTCTGCCTCTTCTCGCTCTGCCGTTCCCTCTGCGCGCACTCGCGACGGCGGTGACCGCGCGGTTGCGATCGCGGTCGTCCGATCTCGCGCCGGGGAAGCCGGTCACGTACTCACCCGCGGAGAGGATGTAGACGACCGAGCAGCGCGCCTCCGGCGGCCCGACGCATATCTGGTCGATTCTCATCGCGTCGCCGGCGACTGACGGCGTGCCCGCTCTGGCCGCGCCAACGCTGGCGGCGACGAGCGGTCTGCTCGGCGGGTTGGCCCCTCCGCCGGCCGGCGGCGTGGTGTCACCACCGCCGGTCCCGCCACCCCCTCCTCCGCCGCCGGGTCCTGGACCGGGCGTGCCGCCCGCGACGACGCCCGCGAGCCGCCCGAGCTTGCCCGGCGCGACGTCGGTCGCGACCGCGAACCAGACGTTGCCGCGCGTGTCGGCGGTGACCGCGAGCGGGTGACGGCCGGCGCCGAGCGGGAAGACGGTCGCGCTCGGCGCGAGCGGGTCGGGGACGACCTTCACGATCGCGTTGCTGCTCGGTCTGCTGACGCCTCCGTACTGCGCGAGCCAGAGCGTGCCGTCGGGCGCGGCGCTGATCGCGATCGGCCGGCCACCTCTGAAACCGGCGTCGATCGCCGGCAGGCTGTACGCCGTGAAGACGCCGCCCGCGACGTCGAGCCGGCCGAGCTCGTTTCTGAGCTGATTGGTGAACCAGATCGCGCCGTCCGGCGCGAGCGCGACGTCGGTCGCGCCGGTGCCGGTGTAGGAGCCCGAGCAGGGCGACCCCGGCGCGCACGGCGTGATCAGGTACTCGTCGTAGTCGGGTCCGCCGCCGCCTCTGGGCGTCGCGATCCGCCAGCCCGGCAGGCCGGGGTCGGACTCCGCGAACCACGGCCGCCCGCTGGGGTCGAGCGCGATCCCGGTGGGCTTGGCGTCGTAGCGCGCGCTGTCAAGCGATCTGCGGTTGTCCTGCAGCGCGATGTTCGACAGCTCGGCGACGACCATGTTCTCGTCGATCCAGCCGATCCGCGCGCCTGGGTACGGCGCGACGTTGTAGGTGCTGCGCTCCGTGAACCAGGCGCGGCCGTCGTCGCCGACGGCGACGTCCCACAGGTCGGGCTCCCAGCCGTCTCTGCCAGGGCTGATCTCGGTGCTGATCAGCGTCGCCGTCATCCCGTTGCTGGTTCTCGGCGTCACGAGCGCCGGGTCGGCGAAGCCGGCGATCCCGTCGCTCTGCACGAACCAGACGCGGTTGTGTCTGCCGTCGAAGGCGACGCTGCGGACCATGTTCGCGCAGCAGCTCGTGCCGGGGATCGTCGGCGTCGGGAAGAGGTCGACGCCGGCGCTGGTGCCGGCGGCCGCTCTCGCCGGGTCCAGCCGCGCGATCGTCGGCGCGCCGAACGTTCTGCCGGCCGCGGCCCAGATCGTGCCGTCGGGCGCGGCGGCGATCCCGCCCCCGGCGGTGTTGCCGTCGGGCAGGTCGAAGTACTCGGGCGTCGCGGCGGTCGCGGCCGCCGCGGGCAGCAGCGCCAGCGCGATCAGCAGCAGCGTGGTGATGCGGGCGGTTGGCACGGCGCCGATGTCTACCAGCGATCGGAGCCTGTTTCACCGCCCGTACCCACTATTGATCCCCTGCTTTCAGCGCACGACGATGCGCGCCGTCTGCGTCAGCGTTCTGCCGCCGATCGAGAGTCGCACGACGACGCTGTACGCGCCCGTGCGCGCGCCCTTGCCAACGGGCAGCCGCAGCGTGACGGTGCGGCGACCGTCGGCCGCGACCGACGCGACGGTGCGCGTCGCGCCGGTGCCGGCGCGCAGCGCGCGCGGCAGGCGGGCGCTCAGCGTCGAGCGCCCCGACGGCGCGGCGGTGCGGTTGCCGACCACGAACGCGAGCCGGGCGAAGCCGCCGCGGCGGACCGCGATCGCTCTTCTCGCCGCGGCGGCGAAGGTGACGGTGCCGTCGCGGCCGGCCGGGCCCTGCGGGCCGGGGACGCCCTGCGGGCCGCCGTCGCCGCGCGCGCCCTGCGGGCCGGTCGAGCCG